>NZ_JBFBAD010000061.1:0-65963 GCF_040682075.1 Actinoplanes sp. NPDC051411
TTTTTTTCACATCGTATTCCACTTCTCCCCCACGCTGCACCCCAATCCCGGTTTGTTGGGGGGGGGGCCCCGCCCCCGCCCGTGGCTGGCGGGGCCCGGCCCCCACAGCGGGGGCGCAGGCGGGTCTACGGCGGAGGTATCAAACGCCTCGCCGCCTTCGGTCCGGAGCCCCTCCCACGGGTGAGGGGGGCACCGGGTGACGTTGACGCCCTGGCTCAGTGCTGCACGCCGATTCCGGCGCCGGCGCGGGCGGCCTCGAGGACGGTCGAGCCGTGCGGCAGACCGGCCGTAACGGAGGCATGCGCCGCAGCCTCGTCGACGGCGCCGAGCCGATGCACCTGGTGACGGCCCAACCGGTCCTCGGTGAGAACCTCGAACCGGCCAGGCCGGGCCGCCGCCGGCGCGGCAGGCTCCGCTTCGGCGGCCGCCGCGGGCGTCGAGCCGTCGATGTTGCCGACCGCCGCCTGCGGTGCGCTGACCTTGCCCGAGCGGCCTCGGCCGGTACGCGCTGTCGTCCTGCTGGCCATCGTCGCCTCCCGATCAGGCCGTGGTCGGCACGTCGAGCATCCGGAAGCCGTTGGCCACCGTGACGTCGCTGCCGGTGCGGAAGAACAGGAACGCGTGCCGCTGCGCCGTCGGCCGCCGGTTCGCGCCGTACCCGGGCAGGATCTCGATGGTCGAGCCGAGCCGGTCGACGATGACGAAGTTGCTGAAGTCGCCGTACACCAGCAGATAGTTGCTGGCGGTCGCCGCCGCGTTGACCGAGCCGTCCATGTTGCTGTTCTCGTTCATCGCCCGGCCCAGCAGCCGGCCGTCAGCCAGCTCGGGGAACTTCAGCGCCCCGTTGGTCGTCTCCATCTGCCGCAGCGTGTTGATGGTGGCCAGGTTCGCCATCCACTGGGCGCGCGGCGAGAACCGCGCCGGGAGGGCGTTCTGCAGGGTGAACACGTCCGCGGCGGCCAGGGCCTCGCTGCCGCCGCTGTTGATCTCGCTGGCGGTGCCGGCCAGGGCGGTGATGATGCCCGTCGGCTGCCCGCTGCCCGACCCGGTCGTGTACGCGGCCGCCTGCAGCTGGTTCGCGGCGTCCTGCATCACCGAGGCGAGCTCGGAGCGGAAGTTCACCGCGTCCATCTCGACCTCGTACGAGTACGGCACGTCGACGTCGCCGGCGTGCACCGGGATCGGCGCCTCGTCGAGGACCGGCGAGCCGTCGGACGCCTCCGCGGCCTCCGCCTTCCACTCGGCGGTCGCCCCGGCCGACGTGACGCCCTGCCACCCGTTCGTCAGGGTGTGCACCACGCGGGCCAGCTGCCGCAGCGGGTTCGTCGAGCCGTCGCTGGTCAGCATGATCGCCGGGTCGAGGGTCAGCGGAATCATGTACCCGCCGGCGCTGTCGGTCGTCGACATCGCCTTCAGCTCACGGTGCAGCGTCTCCGCCTGCTGGTAGGCGGCCTGCTCCTTCGGCGACCACATCATGTGACCGCGCTGCGGGTCGGCGAACATCTTCATCACCGCGGACTCGTAGTCCGGGTTACCCGCGGCGACCACCCAGCGCGCCGACAGGCCCTGCTGCTTCGGGTCGTTGAGCACCGTCTCGGCCAGCGTCGCGCCGCGGTCGGACAGCGCCTTGGTCTTGACCAGCACGTCGAGGGTGCGCCGCGCGGCGTCCTTCAGGCCGCCGGCGGGCCGGTCACCGGCACCGGGCTCCGACCCGAACTCGTGACCGCCGCGGCGGGCGGCCTTGGCCACCTGCTCCAGCTGGTCGATCTCCTCGTTCAGCGCCTTGATCTCGGCGACCTTGTCGGCCGTCGTCACGCCCTTCAGGACGGTGACCTTCGACAGGTCCATGTCGGTGCCAGCCTGCTTGAAGGCCGTCTCCAGCTTGTCGCGAGCCGCCTTGAGCGCCGGAAAATTGAAATCGGTGTCCACGGGGATATCCCTTCGTTCGTGGACGGCATCAGCCGCAGGCGCGCAGCGCCCAGCAACGGGTTAGGAAACAGTCGTCCGCGTCCACGAACGGGTGAGGCGCCGACCAGCGCCGATCCCTCCGCCGGGCACCCAGGACCAAGACCTGGCACCCCGAACGAAGGTGATGATCATGATAGCTCGCCGTCCAGCTCCTGGGTAGCCACCGACAACCCCAGGGCAACGGCCCACGCCGTCCACACGCGCCACGCCGGATCCGACATGGCGCGGCGTACGTCTGCCTCGCCCTCGACCGCGGCGGCGAGCGGCCGATAGTCGATGCCGGGCAGCACCGGCAGGCCGGCCACCCGGGCCAGCTCGTCGCCGCCATGCTCACGGGCGAAGTCACGCATCTCCTGGAGCGTGACGGACGCGTGATCGGCGGGAAGTGCACGCAGCGCCTGTACGACCAGCGATTCGTCGGTGACGTTCATGGGCCAACCTTTCGTAACGACGCGTAACACAAACTTCGTGAGGGTCACGGACGGAAGTCCTGATGGAGAGCTCGGGGTCAGCTAGAGGGTCACGCTGCGTCTCGGCACGGCCCCCCTGCCCTGCGTCACCAGTTGCGCGAGCGCGGCGTTGGCTGCGGCGTCACGCTCGGCACCGAGGTGGCTCGGGTGCGGCCGAGCATGCCCTTGGCCTGGCCTGCTCGCCGGTTGCATGCCCGGTGCGCGAGGCCTCGGTAGCCCCGGCGGTCGTCGGTGTGGTCGAGGTCGAGCAGCCGGGCCTGTGCCCGCCACATGGGGCCGCCGCAGCGGCTGCACGCCGTGCCGTCCTCCACGGCGGCCAGGGCTCGCTGGCGGGCTCGCTGGTGTGCCCAGCCGTAGCCCTTCTGTGTGGTTGTCAGCCGTTCCATGTTTCGCGGACTCGTCCGTCTGGCGTGAGGGCGGCGTCGAGGCGGCGTCGCATGTCGGCTAGGCGCAGCTCCTCGGGCACCAGCAGCCGGGCGCAGCACTCGGCGCGGTGGAGCAGGTCGGCGACGGGCTGGTCGAGGCTGGGTGCGATGGCGGCGCGTTGCAGGATGACGGCCAGTTGCTGGCGTTGCGGTCCGGTCAGTGCGCTGGTGTCGATGACGATGTAGGGGTCGTGCTCGGTCATGGCTTCCTTCTCTCGGTTGCGGGCGGCTTTGCGTGCGTGTCTCTGCGCGAGCCCGTAGTCGCGCCGGCGCTTGAACTCCGCTCGCTCGTCGCGCCGGGCCTGCCGCGCGGCGAGGGTCTGCTTGACGGCTTCGGTCAAGCGCTGCTGCCACTCCTCGTCGGTGTAGGGCTCGATCACTCGGCACCTTCCTCGCGGGTAGGAGCGACGAACTCAAATACCGGCAACTCGGCGGCAGCCTTGGCGGCCTTGCCTGGGTCGTACTGAGGATTCGGGTCTGCTGGCGGCGGTTCGCGCCAGTGGCTGATGCGTACGTCCCGGCGCTTCGCGTTGAGAGCGGCGGCGAACGCGGCGGCGCGCGCCGCGCCTGGCGGCCCCGCAGGGGCCGGAGGGTCGTCTTCTCCGGGGAGAGCGGCGCGCGGCGGAGCCGGGCGCGGCGCTTCTCCTCCCGAGAGTCCAGAGGGTCTCTCGGAAGAGAGTGGGGTCCGATCATCGAGGTGGTTCGCCTCGCTCATCGAGGAGCTTTCGGCCGCTGATCGAGGTGGTTCGACTCTCGATCGAGGTGGTTTGCTCACCGATCGAGGTGGTTGGTCGGCGCCAACCACCTCGATGAGCGAGGTGGTCTTGGGGATGACAAGTCGATACGTGGGCGACTGCCTGTTGCGCCACTGAGCCCTGGCGAGGAGCTCAAGCCAGCCCTTCTCTACAAGGCCGGCAACGATCCGTGAGGGCGTACTCGACGACCTGATCTTGCATCGCTGCATGAGCCGGGACTGCGCCACCCAAGCCGAGTCGCCGCCCCGGGCATGGTCGGCGTAGGCCAGCAACACGAGCGCCTCGGTCGGAGACAGGTCATCTGGCCCCGATTCCCAGACGGCATCACGGAACCGCTGAGCGCGCGTCGGCGACTTCGGGTCGATGGGGTTCGGCACGGGCTCAGGCCGTGGCTTCGGCCTGGTCCTCGCCGCGGAGCCAAGCTTCAACGGTCGAGAGCGGGTAGAGCACGCGCCGGCCGCGCTTCACGCCGCGCGGGCCGGTGCCCATCATGCGCCAGTAGCGGACTGTGCTCGGGCCGGTGCGGGCCAGCTCGGCAACTTCCTCGGTCGTTAGGAACCGTTCCACGAGGCCGACATCTCCTTGGGTTCTTGCTGAGCACCCCTGAACGGGTTTCCCAGGTGCTCCATCTGAACCTCAGTTGATCACATCTAGGTGCTTGTGGCAAGCGTTGGCAACCGCTAAGTTGGTGCCTGTGAAGCACCTAGCGAAATCGAGGGAGAGCGAATCCACGCCGGAGCAGGCCTTCGGCCAGATCGTTCGGCAACAGCGTGAGGCCCGGGGCTGGACGCAGGAGGAACTCCGGGCGCGGCTCGAAGAGGGGCACGGAATCCGGTTGGAGAAGACGGCCATGATCCGCCTGGAGAGCGGCAAGCGACCGACCCGCTTCAACGAGGTGGTGGCGCTGTCGGTGCTGCTGGGTCTCAGTCTCTCTACAGCGTCGTTCTCGCCCCAGAGCCAGCTCACCGACGAGGAGCTGCGCAACTTGGAAGAGCAGCTGGAAGCGTTGCTGCGTAGGAGTTTCGAGGAAAACAAGCGGGTCGTCGAACTGCGGCAGCAACTTCAGCGGGCGATCGAGTCGAATCAGGCGACGAACCGCAACGCGGACCTGCTGGCGCGCCACATCGAGGAAGCACGCCGATGGCGCGAGACGGTGGCGGGACAATCCGATGGCCAGCGTTAAGCGCCGCGCCGACGGCAAATGGCGGGCCCGCTACCGCGACGAGGCCGGCAAGGAGCACGCGCGCCACTTCGACCGGAAGGTCGACGGCCAGCGCTGGCTGGACGAACAGACCGCGGCGATCGTCACCGGGCAGTTCGTCGACCCCAAAGCGGGCGAGATCACGTTCCGCCGGTTCTTCGCGGACTGGGCCGCCCGGCAGGTGTGGGCGCCGAACAGCGAGCGGGCGATACGCCTGGCGGCCGGGTCGGTGACGTTCGCCGACGTCCCGATGAAGCTGATCCGGCGGTCCCACGTCGAGCAGTGGGTCAAGGCGATGCAGAGCAAGAACCGGGGCGCCGGCAAGCCGCCCGGGCTCGCGCCGGGCACCATCAAGACCCGGCTGCAGAACGTCCGGGCGGTCCTGCGCGCGGCAGTCCGCGACCGGATCATCGTGGTCGACCCGAGCGACGGCGTGAAGCTGCCGCGCCAGCGGCGGGCCGCGGCCGCGATGGTGATTCCGGCGCCGCCGCAGGTACGCGCCCTGCTCGACAACGCCGCGGTGCCGTGGATGCGGACGTTCATGGCGCTGGCCGCGTTCGCGGGGCTGCGCCTGGGCGAGGCGGCCGGCGTCCAGCTGGCCGACATCGACTTCCTGCGCCGGACGCTGCACGTCACCCGGCAGGTCCAGCGCGGGCCGAAGGGGACCGTGCTCATCTCGCCGCCGAAGGCCGGGAGCGAGCGCCCGGTGTTCCTCGCCGACGGGCTGTTGCGGCTGCTCTCGCTGCACGTGCGCGACATGCCGAAGACCCCCGAGGGGTGGCTGTTCGTCGGGCCCGACGGCGACCCGCCGCACCAGAACAGCGTCGGCTATTGGTGGCGCAAGACGCGCCGGGCGGTCGACCTTGAGGAGTACGACTTCCACGATCTGAGGCACTTCTACGCGAGCGGCCTGATCGCGAAGGGCTGCGACGTGGTGACGGTTCAGAAGGCCCTCGGCCACGCGAAGGCCACGACGACGCTCAACATTTACGCCCACCTCTGGCCGACGGCCGAGGACCGTATGCGTACGGCCGCGGACTCGCTCATGGACGAGACGTTTGCGGACCCTGTGCGGACCGAGAAGCCCGCACAGGGCGCTTGACCTGCTAGAACACTACCGAGCTACACGTTGTAGTACATCTCGAACTCGTGCGGGGTCGGCCGCAGGCGCACCGGGTCGATCTCGTTGGTGCGCTTCCAGTCGATCCAGGTCTCGATGAGGTCGTCGGTGAAGACGCCGCCCGCGGTCAGGAACTCGTGGTCGGTCTCGAGCGAGTTGAGCACCGCGTCGAGCGAAGCCGGGACCTGCTTGACGTTGCCCCACTCCTCGGGGGGCAGGTCGTACAGGTCCTTGTCGATCGGAGCCGGCGGCTCGATCTTGTTCTTGATGCCGTCGAGGCCGGCCATCATCATCGCCGAGAACGCGAGGTAAGGGTTCGAGGACGGATCGGGGACGCGGAACTCGACGCGCTTGGCCTTCGGGTTGCTGCCGGTCACCGGGATGCGGGTACAGGCCGACCGGTTGCGCTGCGAGTAGACCAGGTTGACCGGCGCCTCGTAGCCGGGGACCAGGCGACGGTAGGAGTTGACCGTCGGGTTGGTGAACGCGAGCAGCGACGGCGCGTGCTGGAGCAGGCCGCCGATGTACCACCGGGCGGTGTCGGACAGGCCCGCATAGCCGGTCTCGTCGTAGAACAGCGGCTCGCCGTTCAGCCACAGGCTCTGGTGGGTGTGCATGCCCGAGCCGTTGTCGCCGAACAGCGGCTTCGGCATGAACGTCGCCGTCTTGCCGTGCTCCCAGGCGGTGTTCTTGATGATGTACTTGAACATCTGCATCTGGTCGCCGGCGTGCAGCAGCGTCGAGAACTTGTAGTTGATCTCGGCCTGGCCCGCGGTGCCGACCTCGTGGTGCGAGCGCTCGACGGTGAAGCCGCCGTCGATCAGCCGGCGCACCATGTGGTCGCGCAGGTCGGAGTAGTGGTCGAGGGGCGCGACCGGGAAGTAGCCGCCCTTGTAGGACGTCTTGTAGCCGCGGTTGCCGCCCTCCTCCTCACGACCCGAGTTCCAGGCGCCCTCGATCGAGTCGATGTAGTAGAAGGCCTGGTTGGCGGCGGTCGAGTGGCGGATCGAGTCGAAGATGTAGAACTCGGCCTCGGCGCCGAAGTAGGCCGTGTCGGCGATGCCGCTGGAGGCCAGGTAGGTCTCGGCCTTCTTCGCCACGTTGCGCGGGTCACGCGAGTAGGCCTCGCGGGTGAACGGGTCGTGGATGAAGAAGTTGAGCGCCAGCGTCTTCTGCGTCCGGAAGGGGTCGATGAACGCGGTGGTGACGTCGGGCAGCAGCATCATGTCGGACTCGTGGATGGCCTGGAACCCGCGGATCGAGGACCCGTCGAAGGCGAGACCGTCGGTGACGACGCTGTCGTCGAACGACTCGACCGGCATGTTGAAGTGCTGCATCACGCCCGGAAGGTCACAGAACCGGACGTCCACGAACTTGACGTCCTCGTCGGTGAGGTATCGCAGGAGCTCCTCGGGATTGGCGAACACACGTCCTCCTGTTGATTCCGCGGCGCGCGGACGCGGCTAGGCTGGTCGCGACGTTATGGTCACCGAGTTGCCCAGGCGTGTCCCTACTGTTTCCGTCGTGTTACGGCCCCGTTGGGGCGTTCCCGAGGCTATCGCGATCGGCCCGCCCGCGCTCCCAGTCACCCGAACCGGCCCGGCTACGCTGGCCGACATGGCAGCATCCACCCCCGGCCCCACCCCCGGCGCCGCCGACCTGGCCCCCACGGAGACCGCCGGCTTCGGCCGCCGCCTCGGTGCGCTGCTGATCGACTGGGTCCTCTGCACGCTCGTGGCCAGCCTGCTGGTCGACGACCTGCGCGCCAACCCGTGGCCTCAGCTGGGCGTATTCATCCTGGTCAACGCGTTCTTCGTCGGCCTGTTCGGACAGACCCCCGGCATGTGGCCGGCCCGCATCCGCTGCATCTCGGTCGTCGACGGCGGCGCGATCGGCCTTCCCCGGGCGATCATCCGGGCCGTGCTGCTGGCCCTGGTCATCCCGGCGGTCATCTCCGACGGCGACGGCCGCGGCCTCCACGACCGGGCGGCCCGCTCCATCATGGTCCGGAGGGCCTGACTTCCTGCCGCCCCGAAAGTCAGCGGGGGCGCTGCTGGCGCATGCCCTTGGTGGGGCGCATGTTCTTCGGGATCGCGCCCTTCGGCATCTGCGGGCGGGCCATCAGCGCGCCCAGCCGGGTGTCGAGAGCGTTGACGTCCTTGCCGCTCAGGTTGCGGGGGAGGCGCATCAGCGTGGTCCGCATCTTGCGGATCGGGAGCTGGCCCTCCTCGTTGCCGAGGACGTAGTCGAACATCGGGGCGTTGCCGATGACCTTGGAGAGGCGCTTCTTCTCCTGGCCGAGGAGGCCTCGGACGCGCTGGGGCTGGCCTTCGCCGATCAGGATGACGCCGGGGCGGCCGATGACCACGTGGACCATGTCGAACTGGGTGGTCGAGCTGGCCGCCGGGCGGACGCGCCAGTCGCCGCGCATGTTTTCGATCAGCTGCGGGGCGGCGCCCGGCTGGCCCTCGGCCGCGTTCATCATCGCGGTGTTGGAGCGCAGATTGAGCACGATGACGGCGGCGAGCAGGGCGACCAGAATGCCGACCGGGATGTAGACCAGGCTGAGGCCCAGGACGATCGCGAGCACGGTGAGCGCGAGCGGGATCAGGATCGCGCCGGCCAGCAGCGGCACGAACAGTTTGTCCTGCTGTGCCGTGAACTTGATGACCTGACCGATTTGTTTCAGGCGCTCGAAGAACGACACCTTCTCCTGGGGCTTTGTTGCCATAACCCGGAAGTGTAGAGGGACTCACCCTCCTTACGCGGGCCGGGAGGCCGCCGCCGTCAAGTAAGGAGGCTGAGGGGGCCGTAAATGAGGCAGCTGCCCCATGCCCGAGGGGGACCTTCGCGCGAAGAGTCGATGCAGACAGCGAAGGAGAACGCGATGTTCCTGCACACCGACCCCCAGGCCCAGCTCGACCTCTACCACCAGCGGTCCGGCGAGCTGATCCGCCAGGCGTCCGAATACCGGCTGGCGCGCAGCGGGCGAGGCCGTCACCGCCGGTTCGGGCGGTGGCCCCGGCGGCACGATTGAGGGGCGATTCATGTCGTACCCCCATGGCATGCTCGAACTCATGACGGCGCATGCGCACAGCGAGGTCCTGGTCGGGCGGGAGCCCGACCTGGCCGTGCTGCGTGACGCGCTGAAACGCACCCGCAGCGCCGAGCCGTCGACCGTTCTGGTCGGCGGTGAGGCCGGGGTCGGCAAGACCCGGCTGGTCGAGGAGTTCCTGCGGGGGCTGCCCGGCGACCAGGTGCGAGTGCTGACCGGCCAGTGCCTCGAGCTCGGGGAGGAGGGGTTGCCGTTCGCCCCCTTCGCCGGGGCGCTGCGTGACGTGCTGCGGGCCGAGGGGCCCGAGGTCTTCGCCGGGCGGGAGCGTGAGTTCGCGCGGCTGCTGCCCGAGCTGGGGCCACCGCCCGACGTCACCGACGCCCGCCGGGGCCTGCTGCTCGAGTCGGTCGGCGAGCTGTTCGCCCGGCTCAGCGCGGCCCAGCCGGTCGTGCTCGTGCTGGAAGACCTGCACTGGGCCGACCGTTCCACCCGCGACCTGATCGGCTTCCTGGTCCGGTCGGCCCGGTTGCCCCGCCTGCTGCTGATCGCCACCTATCGCACCGACGAACTACACCGCGGGCATCCCCTGCGGCCATTTCTGGCCGAGCTCGACCGCGTACGCGGTGTGCAGCGCCACGAACTCGATCGTCTCGACCGTGACGGCACCGCCGAGATGCTGGCCCACCTGCTCGGCGCCGAGCCCGAGCCGTCGACCGTCGACGCGGTCAACGAGCGGGCCCAGGGCATTCCGTTCTTCATCGAGCAGTTCGCGTCGTCCGGCGACCCGCGCTGCGGCGACATCCCGACCAGCCTGCGCGACCTGCTGCTCTCGCGCGTCGACCTGCTGCCCGAGCCGGCCCAGCGGGTGCTGCGGGTGGCCGCGGTCGGGGGCACGGCGTTCGGCCACGAGCTGTTGTCGCGGGTCGCCGGGGTCGACGAGGCATCACTCGAGTCGGCGCTGCGCACGATCGTCGCCGCCCAGCTGATCGTCTTCGACCCCGACGGGGGCTACGAGTTCCGCCACGCGCTGGTCCGCGAGGCGGTGCACGACGACCTGCTGCCGGGGGAGCACGCCCGCCTGCACGCGCGCTACGCCCAGGCGGTCGAGAGCGAGCCGCACCTGGTCGCGATGGGCCGGGCGCCGGCCGAGATCGCGCACCACTGGCACGCCGCGCACGATCGGCCGAGGGCCCTGGTCGCCGCGAAACGGGCCGCCGACGAGGCCGCCCGCCGCTATGCCTATGCCGAACAGGCGCGCCTGCTCGACCGCGTGATCGAGCTGTGGGAGGAGGTTCCGCAGGCGGCCGAACTGCTCGGCATCGACCATCTCGACCTTCTCGAGGAGACCGCGCTGGTGGCGATCGACTCGGGCGATCACATGCGCGCGCTCAGCCTCACCCGGGCCGCGCTCCGCGATCTCGACGGCGAGGCCGAGCCGCTGCGGGCGGCGCGTCTTCTCGTGCGCCGGGCCAAGCTCCTGCGCAACGCCGGCAAGAGCGACGGGCGGGCGGAGACCCTCGAAGCCTACAACCTGCTCTCCCTGGCCGAGCCGGGCGCCGACCGGGTGCGGCTGCTGGCCGACGTGGCGTACGTGATGGCCGGCATCGACGCCGTGCGCGCCGGAGCGGTGGCCCAGGAGGCGATGGCCCAGGCGACCCTTCTCGGTGACCTTTCCACGCTGGTCAACGTCGAGATCACCTTCGCCCGGGTGTGCGCCGGCCAGATGCCACCCACCGAGGGCCTCCCGACGATGTATGCGGCGGCCGACCGGGCCCGCGCGGCCGGCGACCTGTCCGCGCTGACCCGTGCCCTGGTCAACATCTCCGACGCCGAGTTCGAGCTGGGCCACTACGCCGAGTCGGCCGAGGCGGCGGGCGAGGGCGTCCCGCACGCCGACCGGGTCGGTGTCGGCCGCACCACCGGCGTGTTCCTGCTGGCCAATCACGCCGAGGCCCTGATCGCGCTCGGCCGGTGGGAGGAGGCCGACGCCCGGCTCGCCGAGGCGGCCCGGCTCGACCCACCCGGCAAGCTGGCGCTGCCCTGGCTGCGGCTGCGCGCGATGCTGCGGCTGGCCCGCGGGCACGAGGGCGCCCCGGCCCTTCTGACTCGCGTGGTCGGGCTGCTGGGGCGGCCGTTCCTGGAAAACGACGAGCGGTTCGGCCTGCTCGAGCTGCGCATCCTGCAGGCGATGGCGGCCGGTGACGCCGGCGCGGCGGTGACCGCCGCCCGGGCCGCGGCAGCCGAACCGGCGCTGGCCGAGCGCCCGCGCTATTCCTGGCCGATGCTCACCACGGCGGCCCGGGCCGCCGCCGGCGTCGACGACCTCCGGCAAACTCTGCGCGCCGTCGCGGCCCGGATTCCCCAGCGCTATCCGGCCGACCGGGCCCAGGCGGCGACGCTGGAGGCCCTGCTCACCGGCGGCCAGGTGTGCTGGGAGGCCGCGGTCGAGGCGTGGCGGCGGGACGGCCAGCGTTATGAGCTGGCTCGCGCGCTGCTGGCGCTGGCCGAGGCTCGCGCCTCCGACCGGGCGGCGGCCGCTTCCGCGCTCAGCGAGTCGGTGGCGATCGCCGGTGCGCTCGGAGCCCGCCCGCTGCTCGAGGAGGCCGACGTTCTGGGCCGGCGCCTGGGCGTGAAGGCGACGACGGCTGACGGGCCGGAGATTTTGACCGCCCGGGAGCGGGAGGTGCTGCGGCTGGTCGCCCAGGGGCAGAGCAACAGCCGGATCGCACAGAACCTCTACATCTCGCCCAAGACGGCCAGCGTCCACGTTTCGCGGATCATCGCCAAGCTCGAGGTCGCCAACCGGGTGGAGGCGGCGGCGGTGGCGCATCGGCTGGGGCTGCTCGCCGACTGATCGCGGCGTCGGCCCGTGGATGACCGCGGAAAGTTTCTTCGCGACAGATCAGGGAGAGACTGGTTGGCCTTGTGCCAATTCGGCCAGTCGACGTTCGGCCGGCCTGATACTTCACGAAGAAGCTTCAGCCGTTTCCGGAGAACACTCAGCTGGTCAAGCCATACCCGGTCGACGTCCCCTCCGGCCTCGAGCACAGCCGACGCGAGACGGATGACATCGGCGTCCGCGCAGGCAATCCGGTCCCGCTTCCTCAACAGAAAGCCGAGGGTGAACGTCGCCGCCCGTCGCGAATCGCCGTACCAACACGTGAGCTGGCTCGGATCGCTGTCCGACGACCGAGGGGTGCGCCGGCCGAGCTGCTTGGCCTCCTTCCGGCGGGAGGCGTACGAGCCAAGTTCCGTCAGCCATAGGGTGCGGCTGGCCGTCAGCGCGGCCAACGCCCGGAGCAACGCCGCCTCCTCGCTGCGGAAGGGTCCGGCAACCTCGTTCAGATAACCGAATGTCGCCAGATAGCCCAGCGGTCGATAGCGCTCGACACAGCCCGCCAGGGCGTTGATCCGTCGTCCGTAGGGCAACGAACCATCGCTCACCATGCGGGCATAGGTTGCCTCGGTTATCGACCGACACGGCCATTCTTGGGGTTCCGCGACAACCAGCCACATCTACTGTCGAAGCCGGGACGGCAGCTTCGACGTCTCGGGCAGAGAAGGGAGTCAGCCATGACCACGAACGAACTTTCCGGGCGGCCGCCGGTCGTCGACCTGGACACCTGGCAGGCAGCCCGGGACGAACTGCTGATCCGGGAGAAAGCGCACACCCACGAGGGCGATGCGATCGCCGCGGCGCGGCGCCGGCTGCCCATGGTCGAGATCGACGGTGGCGTCGAGGTCGTCGGACCGGACGGCCCGGTGCCGTTCCGGGACCTGTTCGAGGGCCGCGATGAACTCCTCGTCTACCAGCACATGTGGCACGACGGCGCGCCGCACCAGGGGCAGTGCGAGGGCTGCACGGTGTCGGCCTGGCACCTGCGCGACACCACCTACCTCAAGGCGCGCGGGGTTTCATTCGCCGTGCTCACCCCTGGTCGGTGGGATGAGGTGGCTCCGTTCGTCGAGTTCATGGGCTACCGCCAGCCGTGGTATTCGGTGCGCGACCTGCCGGAGCCGATCGGCGGCGACATGGGCTATTTCAGTTGCTTCCTGCGCGACGGCGAGCGCGTGTTCCTCACCTACCGCACGACCGGCCGGGGCACCGAGCCGGCCAGCGGGTCGTTCGCCCTGCTCGACATGACGCCGTACGGGCGAGGCGAGGCCTGGCAGGCCAGCCCTCAGGGATGGCCCAAGGGCGGGGAGCCGTGCTGGTATTGGCGGGCCGACGCGGACGGCACAGCCACGTGGGGTCCGACGAGCCGCCCGGTGCCCCAGTGGACTCGTCCAGGAGCAACGCCGGAGACCACCCTCGGCCGAACCGGTGCACACCACTGACCCGGACATCTTCCGCCGCGCCGAACATTGCCCGCAGCCGAGATCGAATTCGGCTGGCGGGGCCGCGCGCGGCGATCACCCGTGAATGTGAGTAGTTGCGATCACTATTTCGTTGCCTTCGGGGTCGGCGAGCCGCCAGCGACCCTCCAACTCGTCAAGGAGCCGGCCCCCGGCCGCGACGGCCGAGGCGAGGCGCGTCCGCGCGAGGTCCGACGGCACAGCGAGCTCGAAGTGGAGGCGGTTGCGCTGTCGGCGCCGCTCCGTCTCCGAAGCGTCGAGCTCTTGGAACACCAGCACCGGGTTCAGCCGCCGCGGATCGTGGACGTCGCTGACCCCGGCTCGCCGGTCGTGGGTGTATCCGAGTGCCGCGACCCAGAACGACCGGACCGCGGCGACGTCGGCGGCGTCGAGGAAGAGCTGAGCGAAGCGCGGCAGCCCCAGATCCGCAGCGGCCCCGAGTTCGCGGGCTGCGGCCTGGAGGTTTCCGGCGAGGTCGGTGAAGTCGAGCTGGAGGCCGTGGGCGTCATGCTCCCACTGGTCCTTACCGCTGTCGATGATCACGAGCCCGGGGCGCAGGTCGACCAGCAGCGGGAAACCCGCGTCGTCGGCCAGCGCCGCTGCCGCGGCGGCCAGGTCGCGCTGCTGCCTCGGCGAGGTGATGCGGTAGCACGCCATCGCGCTGAACACCGCCTGCCAGTCCGCTGTCCCGAGCCTCTCGCCGAGCGCCGCGCCCGGCACCAGGTCGACCTCGTTGCCGTCCGGGTCGGTGTGACAGACCCCGAACGGTCCCGACGCCTCACCAAGACTCGCCTGCTCGACCGCCGCGGCCGGCCGCACCACGTCGAGGTGGATGCGGTTCCGCAACGGCCGCGACTCGGTCGACTGCCGGATCCGGATCGCGGGGTCGCGCCGCAACGGATCCACCAAACCGCCGTCCTCGCCAGGCGCGTAGTCGAACACGCGCTGCCAGAACCGCCTCACCACAGACGGATTCGCGGATTCGAACACGACGCTCAGCTGCTGCAGCACGGCAGGGTTCGCGGCCAGCCCGAGATCCCGCGCGGCCGCCGCCACCGCCTCGGCGTGCTCGTCGGAGTCGAGGCGCACCCGCGCGCCTGTCGCGCGCAGATCGACCACCATCTCGGCCGACAGCTCCACGATGCGGCCGGCCAGCGCAGCCCCCTCGATCAGCGAAGGCGCGTCAAACCACGCCGTCGCAACACCATCGACCACCGGCCAATCCGTTCCGGCCTCCGTCATGCCCGGCACTGTAGAGCCCATTCCGGACGACCTCCATCCGGATAATGATTATCCCCGGCAACCGGCGTGAAAGTCAGCCTCGACATGGGCATCCTTCCGAACCTTGCTCAGCCGACGCAGCTCCACTGCTACTCGTCCCGAGCGTGTCCCCCTGTGACCCACACGGTGGAGAAGCGCGCAGTCAGCCGGAGATGAGTGCGGGCTTTGGGTATAGCCGGTCCATACTTTCGAGTGTGGGAACATTCGTGGCCGGCGGATGGTGCTCGCCTGGCCGAGCGGGTGGCAATCCAGTAGGCGGGAAGGGCCGCCGCATTGCCCGTGTGCGCCGACGTGACGGGTCAAGTCATTGCGCTACGCGACCGTAGCTCGATGTCTTCACGCTGTGGGCGGCTTCGAATGTGGAGTAGCGCTGTCCGCTGTTCGCGGCATGACAGTGCCGTCATGTGCAGTTTGTCCACGCTAATTCCCAGGGATCGACGCTGACGTCAGCGAACGTTGATCGCTATGCTAAGCCTACGTCGGTGGGCACTTCCTGACGCCGAGCACAAGATCGACATGATCGACGTTACGAATAGCCGGCCGATGCGCCCCGGCTTGCGCTTGCTCGAACCGCTGGGAATAATTGCCGCACCTCGTTCTATTTGGATGCGAGAGTTTTAATCGGAACTCTTCGGTCCTCCTGGGCCAATGAGAGAAGGCTAAGGTGTCGCTGCCGGAGCAATTAGTGTCTGCGGGTGCGGCTACGTTTGCCGCAGGGCTGTCGCTGGCCTCGGCTATTTATGTCGCACGAGCAACTCACAACACAAACAAAGATCTCGAGGTCCTAAAGTCAAAGCTCGCCGCGGAGTCGGCCGACGCTCAAAGTGAACGTCAATATGAGTATGCCGCGCGGAAAAAGATATATGACGAAGCCGAGCCGCTGATCATGAGGCTGGCCGATAGCTGCCAGTTTGCCGCTGATCGTATTATTGAACTGGCCGACAGTCGACGGTGGGAGGAGTTGCGAGCCACGCGTGATATTAGCGCGTACTGGATGTTGAGCAAATCATCGGAGGTAATTGCTTTTGCTCGAGCCTTGCTTGAGCCGCTCGCTTGCTACACGCTTCTCAGCGACAAGGTCAACTTGGTCGACCTTCGGTTCGATGCTCGCGTTAACGAAATATACGAGCTTGCGCGTTGCGCGTATAAAGTTCATCTTGACGACTACCAAATAGCCGCGATGGAGCCCACCCTTCGATACGATCCAGTTGTACCCGGCTGGCGAGAAAAGCGAGCCAAGGAGCCCAGTACATACTGGTGGCAAGGTCTCACTCGTGGGCGCCTTGACCCGGCGATCGAGGTTTGCATACACCGGGATGCCGGCCGGCTGACTACCGTCAACGAATTTGAGCAGCGCTACTTGGAAATTTTCAACAACCCGGACGATGCCAGGAATAAATCACTCGGGTTATTCTGCAATCCACTCTACAACTTCACGCCAGCGGATCGTCCTGTCTACTGGCGCATGCTTATGTGTCAACTCCTGATCTACCGCCGCATTTCCAAACGAAGCCGTCTCGACGGGCGGGTCAAGACTCGTTCCGGCTTTGATTTCGATCGACGAGACGTCGACTCGCTCCAGCGCTTAGGAAAAGTAGGAGACGCACTCCTCGACTCAAGCTTCGAGGTCGCAACGCAATATACGAAATCCTTAATCGCGAAACAGCGCGGCTAGCTCAGCCAGCGGTTGAGGCGCCGCTGCTTGAACTCGGTCACACGTACTTATCTCGGTATGTCCGGATGCCGACGGCTGCCAGGCTCCGCCACGGAGAATAGACTCTGTCGCTGATCGCTCCTTCATCGGATCGTCGGCGCTCGCGCTAGCTTTGATGTGCAGCTGAACAGTTCAACTCGCCGGCTTAGCTTACGGCCGTCGCTGCGCCGAGAGAATCGTCGCTTGAGCAGTCACAAACAGCTGCCAAGCCAACCTGCACACCGACTGCGCCCACCGCCGTCCGATGTCGCCCTCCGTGTTGGGCACGATCGCGTTGAAGCCGACCACGTCGAGAAGCTTCATGCACTCGTAGTTGTCAAGCTGGTCGAAGAACGTCAGGCAGTAGCCGCACAGGTCCTTGACAGTTTGCCAGCTGGGGTCGGCGCGACGGGCCGCCGCGAGGTTCGCGCGGAGCTTGTCGGGCAGCCACTGCCCGAAGCGGCGGGGATGAGCGTCTGCGTAGCTCAGCCAGAAGCCTTCCACGTCTTGGAACTCGAGGGCTTCTTCCTGCCGAGTTGGGGGTAGCAGCGCTAACAGGTCCAATAGCTCTCGCAAGTCCGGGTTTGCTGCAGGTCTTTCCGCCATGTCGGAAGGATAGTTGTGTCCGGCGCTCTTGAGAGGACCTTGTAACGAGGTGAGGCGACGGTCAGTTGGCGTCAAGCGATCGATTGTTGGCCGCTCGGGTGTATGTGGATCTGGTGGACGCGGTCGGGGCGGGGTTGGGCCGCCGGTCGGCGGCAGACGGTTGCATGTTGGATACCCATTCTCTGAATAAGCGTAGTGCTGCCGAGTCGACCGACTCAGTATGGCAACTTAACAGCGTTTGATACTGGTCGGCCGATTGCCTTGGTGAAAAAGTCTTCCGCGCTGCTCTCGTTTTGCCGCCCGAGTTTAGCCTCGGCCTGAGTATTCTGAGTGCTGTTCAGGCCGTAGACTTGGCCAATCCGACTGTATTCTGTATCCGCCTCATTCGGGAGTTTGACGTCGAAATACTTGCTCCTCCCGGTCATCGTCCAGCGAGGATAGTACTCGACGTATCCCTTGCCGTAATCCACCTCGAGCATGAACCAGTACGTCAGTCGCGGCTCTGGTTGGCCGGACGCCTTGGCCGAAACCTTGACCGAGCGTGAATTGCCAGGCGACGCGCTGAGCTGATAGCTCAGATCTTCTGCTGTTGAGGGTGCCGCGCCGTTCACCGGGCTGGCGTTCATGCTGGACGGAGGCCCAACGGCGGGGTTGGCGCGAGATTGACCGCGACCAGCAGCACTGCGACAGCCGCGGCGGCGACGATCAGCAGGCACAGCACGACATATCCGGCCGGCATCCCGTTGCGAATGTCTCGACCCGCCTGAGTGGTTCGACCGCCAGTGGAGTCCGCGTATTGAGAGACTGCCACGGGGTCTGCTTGGCCGCTGAACCAAACCCGGATAACCATCGCCGCGCACGCGACCTAGGGCCGCCGGAAGGTTTTCAGGACGCGGACCAGGATCACCAGGCCGGCGAGCATCAGGACGACGCCCAGGGCGATGATCAGCGCGCTCGAGCTGCCCGAGTCGCTCACCGGCGCGGCCGCGGCCGATGTCGGCGCGCCCGGGTTGACCGGGATCCCGCCGTCGTCGGTCGGGTCGAGCGGCGCGATCGAGTCGGTGAAGGTCGGCGGCGTGGTCGGACCGCTCCCCACGCCGGAGGACGGCGGGGGAGTCGGACCGGCCGGCTTCGAGGTCACTGATGGGGAGCCGGACGAGCATGACGCCGGCTTCTCCCACGACGCGATGTGCGTGGTGAACGTGTTGTCGCGGATGCTCAGGCTGCCGGTGCGCCGCCGGGCGCCGGCGGTTCGGCCCGGCTTCACGTGTACGCGCTGGCCGGCCACGATGAAGACCGCGTCGATGTTGGCCGCCGGCTCGTTGGCCAGGGTCGCGGTGAAGGTGCCGTCGCACGCGTTCTCGTAGGTGACCAGCGGCTTCGGCAGGCACGGGGTGCGGCCGTCGGCATCGCCCCCGTAGGGCCCGTCGGATCGGCTGCCGGTTCCGTAGGGCGCGCCCAGTTTGAGGTTCGCGTAGTTCGAGTCGGCGTTGACCACCTCGTTGAACAGTGACGAGCCGAAGATCAGGTCGACCTGGAAGTAGCAGGCCGGCACCGTGACGGCCAGATGCACCGTTGGGTGGGCGGGGTCGACCGTGGCCTGGTCGGAGTCGTAGATGAACTGCGGGTAGGCGAAGCCCGCGCTCGATGTCGTGTACGAGACCAGCGAGAACGTCTGCTTCTGTCCCGAGCACAACGGGCGTACGGCAGTGACCCGGGCGGTGCCCGCGCCGCCGTCGAAGGAGTGCCGGTAGGTCGCGTTGTCCGAGGAAACGCAGGCGGCGGCGGCCGCCGCGGGCCGGGCGGCCGAGCCGGCGGCGACCAGGCAAAGTGCGACGGCGAGCGCCGAGAAGAAGCGTTTTGTCCCTATTGCCCCAGGCTACGGGGAACCCCGGCGAACCGCCGGGGCTTCGAAAGAGAGCGGCCGCTCAGCCGCGCGCCTCGAGTGCCTGCTTGTAGAGCCGGCCGGCCCGGTAGGACGACCGGACCAGCGGCCCGCTCATCACGCCGGCGAAGCCGATCTCGGTGGCCTCCGCGCTCAGCTCGACGAACTCCTCCGGCTTCACCCACCGCTCGACCGGGTGGTGGCGCGGCGTCGGACGCAGGTATTGCGTGATCGTCACCAGCTCGCAGCCGGCGTTGTGCAGGTCGCGCAGGGCCACCGAGATCTCCGACCGCTCCTCGCCCATGCCGAGGATCAGGTTGCTCTTGGTGACCAGCCCGGCCGCCCGGGCCTGGGTGATCACGTCGAGCGAGCGCTCGTAGCGGAAGCCGGGGCGGATGCGCTTGAAGATGCGCGGCACGGTCTCGACGTTGTGGGCGAGCACCTCGGGCGCCGAACCGAAGACCTCGGCCAGCTGGTCGGGGTCGGCGTTGAAGTCGGGGATCAGCAGCTCGACGCCGCACCCCGGCTGAAGCTTGTGGATCTGGCGGACCGTTTCCGCATAGAGCCAGGCGCCGCCGTCGGGCAGGTCGTCGCGGGCCACACCGGTGACCGTCGCGTAGCGCAGGCCCATCGTGGCCACCGACTCACCGACGCGACGGGGCTCGTCGGCGTCGAACTCGGCCGGCTTGCCGGTGTCGATCTGGCAGAAGTCGCAGCGGCGGGTGCACTGGTCACCGCCGATGAGGAAGGTCGCCTCGCGGTCTTCCCAGCACTCGTAGATGTTGGGGCAGCCCGCCTCCTGGCAGACGGTGTGCAGGCCTTCCTTCTGCACCAGCCCGCGCATCTGCGTGTATTCGGGACCCATCTTGGCTTTGACCTTGATCCACGGAGGCTTCCGCTCGATGGGAGTTTCGGCGTTGCGCGCTTCGATGCGCAGCATGCGGCGGCCCTCGGGAGCAATAGTCACAGCCCCGAGGTTACGCCTGAATAGGGCGGTGCCGAGACATGGGCGACGAGGCTCACGTGGAGGTTGATGTGACTGCCCTCACCTGTACACCGTAAATTGCCTTTCTCCTGCAGGTCTCCGAACGTTAAGGTTCATCGACGGCAGTGACGGAGCCAAGTAACGCCTCGATACGCCGGCCGAGAGAGCCACCACAAGCTGTGAAGGTGGCCCGTGCGCCGGGGCGTGAAGACACTCCGGAGCCGTTGCACGACCAAGAGGCGCCCTCGACTCAGCGGGCGCGAAGGTGTGGTGGCACCGCGAGGTTCCCGCTCGCCCACACCTCCCTGGGGCCGCGTTGCAGTCACCAGAGGAGGTCACCCGCCATGCAACGCATTCTCTCCAGCCGGCTCAAGGCGCACACCGGCCAGACCGTCACGGTCGCGGGCTGGATCCATCGCCGCCGGTTGCTCAAATCGGTCGCCTTCCTGATCTTGCGGGACGCCGAGGGCCTGGCCCAGATCGTCGTCGACGACCCCCAGGCGCGGGCCGAGCTCGAGCAACTCACCGAGGAGAGCGTGGTCGAGGTCACGGCCACCGTGACCGCCAACGAGCAGGCTCCCGGCGGCATCGAGCTGGTCGACCCGGCGGTGAGGCTGCTGGCGAAAGCGGCCGAAATACCGTTTGAGCTGCACCGGCCCGTTCTGACCGCGACGCTGCCGACCCAGCTCGACCACGCGGCGCTGGCTCTGCGGCACCCGGTGCGCCGGGCCGCGTTGAAGGTCGCCGCCGCCGCGACCGCCGGCTTCCGGACGGCCCTCAGCGAGCAGCGCTTCGTCGAGATCCAGACCCCGAAGATCGTCGCCAGTGCCACCGAGTCCGGCGCCAACGTGTTCCAGCTCGACTACTTCGGCCGCCCCGGCTACCTGGCGCAGTCGTCCCAGTTCTACAAGCAGATCATGGTCGGGGTGTTCGAACGGGTCTTCGAGGTCGGCCCGGTGTTCCGGGCCGAGCCCAGCGACACGGCCCGCCACCTCGCGCAGTACACGTCGCTCGACGCCGAGATGGGCTTCGTCGCCGATCACCGCGACGTGATGGCCGCGCTGACCCGCACGCTCAGCGTGATGATGGCGACCATCACTGCCCGCGCCGGCGCGCCGACGCCGAAGGTGCCGTCCGAAATCCCGGCGGTCCACTTCGCCGAGGCCCTGCGCATCGCCGGCGCCGACCCGGGCGAGCCCGATCTGGCGCCGGCCGACGAACGGGCGATCGGCGAATGGGCGCTCAAGGAGCATGGTTCGGAATTCGTTTACGTCACCGGCTATCCGATGCGGAAACGGCCGTTCTATACCCATCCCGACCCGGTCGATCCCACATATTCGAACGGATTCGACCTACTTTTCCGCGGACTCGAAATCGTCACCGGCGGACAGCGCCTGCATCTTTATGACGACTACGTCAAAGCTATTCAGGCGATGGGCGAACCGCTCGAGGCGTACGAGGGCTATCTCGACGCGTTCCGATACGGAATGCCGCCGCACGGCGGATGGGCCATCGGCCTGGAAAGGCTGGTCGCCCGGCTGCTCGGCGTCGCCAACGTGCGCGAGGTGACGGCCTTCCCGCGCGACCTGCACCGCATCAAACCCTGACGATCACTCACGGCCGCGGGGGCGCGGCCTTCAGAGGTACGCCCGGCCCGGTCCCGCCCCGCTGAAGCTGCACGCCACGCCCGAAAAGCCGCCGCCGGTCCCGCTTCCCGGGGCCGGCGGCGGATTTGCCCACAACCGTTCAGACGAGAACCGCGATCGTCACCACGATCACGATGATCAGCGGGACGACCGTCATGGAGATCAGGATCGCCCAGGAGACGCCGTGGGCGAAGTTGAGCGAGACCCCACCGCCCTGTTTGGGCACGAACACACGTCCGTCGGTCGGGTCCCGGTAGAACAGCATCAGAACAGGGTAGACAAGTGTCGCTCGACCACCGGCAGCGCCTCGGCCACGGTCACGTCCCGGCCCAGTTCGGCGCTGAGCGAGGTCACGCCGGCGTCGCGGATGCCGCACGGCACAAACCGGTCGAAGTTGCCGAGGTCGCAGTCGGCGTTGAGCGCGAACCCGTGCAGCGTCACCCCGCGCGCGACCCGGATGCCGATCGCCGCGATCTTGCGGTCGGGCCGGGTGCCGTCGCCGGCGACCCAGGCCCCGCTGCGCCCCTCGACCCGTGTCGCGGCGACGCCGAAGGAGGCGCACACGTCGATCAGCATCTGCTCGACCCGGCGCACGTAGGCCACCACGTCGATCGGGTCGGCCAGCTTGAGGATCGGGTAGCCCACCAGCTGACCCGGCCCGTGCCAGGTGATCTTGCCGCCGCGGTCGACGTCGACCACCGGGGTGCCGTCGAACGGGCGGTCGGCGGGCTCGGTGCGCTTGCCCGCGGTGAAGACGCTGGGGTGCTCCAGCAGGAGGATGGTGTCGGGCTGGTCGCCGGACACCACCGCCTCGTGCAGACGCTGCTGCTCGGCCCAGGCCTCGCGGTAGTCGACCAGGCCGGGACGCAGCACGGTGAGCGTGGGTGTTGTCACGGGTCCAACCCTAGCGCCGGGATTACCGGTCGATCGGATCCAGGCCCGGACGGATGCGCCACACCAGCACGTCCTCGACCTGCTCGGGCGGCCCCAGCAGTTCGGTCGTCGTCGCCTCGAGCGCGGCGTGGTCGAGCATCCCGGCCGGCCCGGTCACCGTCGCGGGCAGGAACACCGCGTCGATGTTCCAGTACGCGAAGTCGTCCCGCGCCCACTGCCGGTCGCGGTTGGTGATGTTGGCCTGGTAGCCGTAGAACGCGGCCCGCAGGAACAGCCAGTCGGTGTGCCGGGGCGGCGCGCTGATGCGGCCCTTGATCTCGCCGTTCTCGTCCGGCACGGCCTCCGGGCCGAGGAAATATCCGTCGGGGATGCGGAACTGCTTGCCGCCCCGGGCCATCGTGTACGCCTGCCAGCGCTGAGCGTCGGCCGACACGTTGAGCCCGAACGGCAGCGCGCTCATCACCCCGTTGTCGGGCACGTACCGCTCCCAGGCGCCGTCGGCGATGAAGCGCGGCTCGGGCGCCCGGCCGGTGACGAGCACCGGCAGCGGGAAGATCGGCACCAGGGCGAGCGCGAACCCGGCCGCGAACCCCGCGCTCGCCCGCTGGCTCACCCCGGCGTCGAGCAGCGCCTCGGCCAGCAGGGCCAGCACGACCCCGAACACCCCGACCAGCACCAGCGAGAACCGGGCCGGCAGGGCGGCGTCGAAGAGGGGCAGGCGGGCGAGGAACGCGTACGGCAGGGGGATCGGCGTGTTGTTCCCGAAGAACTGGAGCCGCGGCCCCCACGAGATGACGATGAAGACCCCGCCGACGATCATCAGGGCGCGCAGGGTGGTCCGCCGGCCCGGATCGGCCCGCTTCCAGAGCAGGACCAGCCCGGCGATTACCAGGACGATCAGCGGCAGCCCGAAGAACGACGTCTCCTCGGTCGGATTGGCGGCCAGGCTGTTACGCAGCCCGGCCAGCGCGCCCAGCGAGCGGTCGGCGTAGGCCAGGTACGACGCGAAGTCCTCGGAGTAGTCACGCTGGCTGAACCCGGTCTTGCCGAACGTCTGCGGCCCCGCGAAGTGCATGTAGAGCGGGTATGCGAGCAGCCCGCCGGTTACCACCGCGGTCACGCCCAGGCCGGCCAGCACGCGGGGCAGCACCGCCCGGACCTCGGCCCGGGTGGACTTCTGCAGCGCCCAGGCGACCACGAACACCCCGCCGGCCAACGCGACGAAGAACAGCCCCTCGGCGGCGATCGAGAATCCGACCGCCAGCCCGACCCCGAGCGCGGCGCCGTTGCGCAGCCATCCGAGCCGGCCGTCGGCCCGGAGCTTGAACAGCCGCCACAGCACCAGCGGGGCGATCCAGCCGGCGGTCCAGTTGAGGTGGCCGTTGGCGTGCGAGACGAAGCCGGGCGCGAACCCGCAGAACAGCCCGGCGACCGCGGCGGCCAGCCGGTGCCGCACCACCCAGCGGCTCAGGAACAGGAACCACGCGTACGCCGAGACGGCCAGGTTGAGCGTGAGCACGGTGACGAAGCTGATCTGCGGCCCGGCCAGCTTGGTGAGCGGCGCGAGCAGGATCGCGTAGACCGTGATCGACGTGTTGGCGGCCAGGTTGACCCCGAGCGGGGCGTTCATCAGCGTGGTGAAGAACGGGTTGCCGCCGTGCTGGAGCAGATAGACCCCGTAGGCCAGGGTCCACTCGAAGAACGACTGGTCGCCCACGTTGCCGGCGATGGTGTGCCCGTGCGGGTCGACCCACAGCCCGTAGGTGACGTAGAAGGCCATGGCGAGCGCGATGACCGCCACGATGACGTGGGCGCGCCACGCCCGGGCGGTCGACCGTGGCGGGGGAGCAGGCCGGTCCTCGGACGATGACGGGGGGGATTTGGCGGCGACGGACATCAGCCGCAGGTTAGCAAGCTCACGCCGCCGGTTCACGATCAAGCGCGTTCCGCAACGCACTCTCGATGTCGGCGTGGGCGAACCGGAATCCGGCCCGCTCGAGCGCCGCCGGAAGCACCCGCTGGCTGTTACGCACCTCGCCGCCGAACTCACCCAGCGCCGCCCGGACGACCACGCTGGGCACGACCAGCAGGGCCGGCCGGTGCAGCGCCCGGCCGAACGCCTTGGTGAACTCGGCGTTGGTCACCGGCCGCGGCCCGACCAGGTTGACCGGGCCGGCCACCTCGTCGTGGGTGAGCAGGAACTCGGCCGCGTCCATCCAGTCGGACAGCGCGATCCACGGCATCCACTGCCGCCCGGCGTCGATGCGGGCACCGGCGCCCAGCTTGAACAGCGGCAGCAGCGGCTTGAGCAGCCCCGCGCCGGGGTCGAGGACCAGGCCGGTGCGCATCACCACGACCCGGGTGCCGGCGTCCTCGGCCGGGCGGGCGGCGGCCTCCCAGACCCGGCACAGGTCGGCCAGGAAGGTGCGCCCGGCTGGCTCGTCCTCGGTCACCTCGCGGTCGCCGGTGTCGCCGTACCAGCCGACGGCCGACGCCTGCAGCAGCGTGCCCGGCCGGTCGGCCTCGGCCAGTTGCCGGATGGCCCGGGCGATCGTGCCGCTGCTGTCGACCCGGCTGGAGCGCAGCAGGCTCTTGTAGCGCGGCGTCCACCGGTGGTCGCCCACCCCGGCACCGGCCAGGTTGATCACCGTGTCGGCCGCCGCGACGGCCGCCGGGTCGAGACGTCCCTGCGCGGGCTCCCAACTGATCTCGTCGGGCTCGGAGGCCGGCCGCCGCACCAACCGGGTCACGTCGTGCCCGCTCGCCCGCAGCCGATCGACCAGCCGCGTGCCGAGGAAACCGGACGCGCCGGCCATCAGGATCCGCATGCCACCCATCATTCCCGAACTCGAACAGGTTCAAAACGAACAAGCGCGCCGGAAGATCCGGCGCGCTTGTTTCCCGTACGGGGCGACGAGTTACAACCCGAGCTCGGGCTCGAAGTGGCCGCCCTCGAGCCGCTCCTTCAGCGTGACCAGGAAGCGGGCGGCGTCGGCGCCGTCGACGATCCGGTGGTCGTAGCTGAGGGCCAGGTACATCATCGAGCGCGGCACGATGATCTCGCCCAGCTCCGGGTCGTCGATGACCACGGCGCGCTTGACCAGGGCGCCGGTGCCGAGGATGCCGACCTGCGGCTGGTTGATGATCGGGGTGTCGAAGAGCGCGCCCCGGCTGCCCGTGTTGGTCAGCGTGAACGTGCCGCCCGAGATCTCGTCCGGGCTGATCTTGTTGTTGCGGGTGCGGTCGGCCACGTCGGCGATCCGCTTGGCCAGGCCGGCCAGGTTGAGGTCGCCGGCGTCACGGATCACCGGGACGATCAGGCCCTTGGGCGTGTCGACCGCGATGCCCAGGTGCTCGCCGTCGTGGTAGGTCACCGTGCCGGCCTCGACGTCGATCGAGGAGTTGACCACCGGGTGCTGCTGGAGCGCCTCGATCGTGGCCAGCGCCAGGAACGGCATGTAGGTCAGCTTGACGCCGTGCTTGGCCTGGAACGCCTCCTTGGCCCGGGCCCGCAGCTGGGCGACCCGGGTGAGGTCGACCTCGACGACCGTGGTCAGCTGGGCCGAGACCTGCAGCGACTCGACCATCCGCCGGGCGATGGTGGCCCGGGTGCGGGTCAGCTTCTCGGTGCGGCCGCGCAGCGGGCTCGGCGCCGGCCTGACCGCCGGGGCGGCCGGAGCCGAACCGGACCGGGCCGGGGCAGCCGCCGGGGCGGGAGCCGCCTTGGCCGCTGCCGCCTTCTCGGCCGCCTTTTCGGCCGCGTCGAGCACGTCCTGCTTGCGGATGCGCCCGCCGACGCCGGTGCCGGCCAGCGCCGACAGGTCGACGCCCTTGTCGGCGGCCAGCTTGCGTACGAGCGGGGTGACATAGCCGGCGTCGCCGGCACCGTTGGCCTTGACCTGGTTGGGGTCGGGCGCGAAGCCGGTGGTCGGCGCGTTCGGCTCGGACTCCGCCTCGGCCTTGGCCGGGTCGCTGGAGGTCTCGGCCGCCGGAGCCGGGTCGGCGTACGACTCGCCGGCGGGCGAGAAGCTCGGCGCGGGCGCCGACTCGATGCGCGGGGCCTCGGCGGGGGACTCGGCGGCCGGAGCGGACTCCTGCTGCGGCGCGGACTCCTGCTGGGGGGCCGGAGCCTGCTGCGGGGCCGGGGCCTGCTGGGGAGCGGGCGCGGCCGCCGGCGCGCTGCCCGGGGTGCCGATGATGGCGAGGTCGGCGCCGACGTCGGCGGTCTCGTCCTCCGGGACCTTGATCTCGAGAACCGTGCCGGCGACCGGCGACGGGATCTCGGTGTCGACCTTGTCGGTGGAGACCTCGAGCAGCGGCTCGTCGACCTCGACCGTCTCGCCGACCTGCTTGAGCCAGCGGGTCACGGTGCCCTCGGTGACGCTCTCGCCGAGCGCGGGCATCTTGACCGCGGTGCCCTCGGCCGCCGAACTCGCGGAGGCGGCCGGCGCGGGGGTCTGCGGGGCGGGTGCCTCCTCCTCGACCGGCTTCTCGGTCGACGGGGTGCTCGGAGCGGCGGGCTCCGGCTCCGGCTCGGACTCCGCCGCCTGCTGCTGCTGCGCGGGCGCCGGCTCGGCCGACCCGGCGTCCTCGTCCTCGCCGGCGATGACGGCGAGCTCGCTGCCGACGTCGGCGGTCTCGTCCTCGCCGACCACGATGCGGGTCAGCACACCCGCGGCCGGCGACGGGATCTCGGTGTCGACCTTGTCGGTCGACACCTCGAGAAGGGGCTCGTCGACCTCGACGCGCTCGCCCTCCTGCTTCAGCCAGCGCGTGACGGTGCCCTCGGTGACGCTCTCACCCAGCCGCGGCATGGTGACCGATACCGGCATGTCTCAGAACTCCTTAACCGCTTCGTAGACCAACGAGATCAGCTGTGGGCGTGCAGGGGCTTGCCGGCCAGGGCCAGGAACGCCTCGCCCACCGCCTCGCTCTGCGTCGGGTGGGCGTGGATCAGCTGGGCGACATCCTCGGGGAACGCTTCCCAGTTGTAGATCAGCTGCGCCTCGCCGACGAGCTCGCCCATGCGCGCGCCCACCATGTGAACACCGAGCACCGGGCCGTCGACCTGCCGGACCACCTTGACGAAGCCCTGGGTCTTGAGGATCTGGCTCTTGCCGTTGCCGCCGAGGTTGTAGTTGTACGTCGTGACCTGATCGGCGCCGAACTTCTCCTTGGCCTTGGCCTCGGTGTAGCCGACCGAGGCGACCTCGGGGTCGCAGTAGGTGACGCGGGGGATGCCGATCTCGTCGATCACGGCCGGCTTGAGCCCGGCGATCTCCTCGGCGACGAAGATGCCCTGCGCGAAGCCGCGGTGCGCCAGCTGCAGGCCGGGCACGATGTCGCCGACCGCGTAGATGTTGCCGACGCCGGTGTGCAGCCGCTCGTTGGTGATCACGAAGCCGCGGTCGAGCGTGACGCCCTGCTGCTCGTAGCCCAGGTCGGCGGTCGTCGGGCCGCGGCCGACCGCGACCAGCAGCACCTCGGCCTCGACGGTCTCGCCGCCGGCGATCGTCGCGCGCACACCGTTCTCGGTGTGCTCGACCTTCTCGAACGGCTTGCCGACCTTGAAGTTGATCTTGCGCTTGCGGAACGCCCGCTCAACCTGCTTCGAGATCTCCTCGTCCTCGCCCGCGACCAGGCGGGGAAGAGCCTCGAGGATCGTCACGTCGGCGCCGAACGACTTCCACACGCTGGCGAACTCGACGCCGATCACGCCGCCGCCGAGCACGATCGCCGAGGACGGCACCCGGTCGAGCTTGAGCGCGTGCTCGCTGGTGATGACCCGCTTGCCGTCGACCTCGAGGCCGGGGATCGAGCGCGAGTAAGACCCGGTCGCCAGAATGATGTTGCGCCCGGTGACGCGCTGGCCGTCGACCTCGACCGCGTCCTTCGCGACGAGCTTGCCGTGACCCGCGAACTGGGTGATCTTGTCCTGCTTGAGTAGGCCCTGCAGGCCCTTGTAGAGCCGGCCGACGACCCCGTCCTTGTACGAATTGACGCCCGCCATGTCGATGCCGATCAGATCGGCCTTGACGCCGAACTGCTCGCTCTCACGCGTCTGGTCCGCGAGCTCGGCGGCGTGCAGCAGCGCCTTGGTCGGGATGCAGCCGCGGTGCAGGCAGGTGCCGCCCCACTCGGCCTTGTCGATCAGCGCGACCGAAAGGTTGAGCTCGGCCGCGCGCAGGGCGGCCGCATAACCACCGCTGCCGGCGCCGAGAATGACGAGGTCGAAGGTTCCGCCGTTCGGCTGGCTCACGTTGACTCCAGAGGTCGGGTCGTCGCCATGTGGGTCACACAATGGAAACGTGACAGTGCGTCCACGCCATCTTGTCACTTGGAGAACCGGTCAATGCACTCAGGTGCCCCGCGACATGCGGCCGGGACGTACCCTTGCGGCAATTGAGCGTGAGGAGCGGGAAGTGGCCTGGTTTCGGCGTGGCAGGGAGCCGCGTGGGGTTCGTGTTACGCCGGTTGACCGGGCCGACTTGGACTACCTCGCCGAGTTTGTCCGCACGCGCCGCGGGGTCGAGGCATTCATCGAGCCCCGCACCACCGTGACCGAGACCACGCTGTTGCTCGTGGCACACGACGGCGAGTGGACCCGCCGGCGCATTGAGTCACCCGAGGTCGCCCGCCGTTTCGCCCATCAGCTCTCAATGCCGGTCTATGACGTCCGCCTGCTGGGTTATCCGCAGCGCATGCGCGATTACAACTCCCGGCAAAAGCGCCGCCCGCAATGAGCGGGTGGCGCTTCCCTCTTGCCGCTTTCGGGTTGCTGGTAACTGCCGCGCTTCAGGCCAGGTCGTCGATCAGCTTGAGGAACGTACGCACGGGGACGCCCGTGCCGCCCTTGGTGAGATAGCCGGTCGGTTCCCCGGTGTGGAAGCTGGGGCCCGCGATGTCGATGTGCGCCCACTCGACGCCCTCGGCCACGAACTCCCGCAGGAAGACACCGCCCTGCAGCATGTGCCCGGCCCGGTCGAGGTTCGCGTTGACCTGGCAGATGTCGGCGATCTCGGACTCCATGCCCTTGCGCACCTCGTCGGGCATCGGCATCGGCCAGGCCGGCTCGCCGACCGCGTCGCCGGCCGCCTTGACCAGTGCGGTCGCCGCGTCCGAGCCCATCAGGCCGGCCACCCGGGTGCCCAGCGCGATCACCTGGCCGCCGGTCAGGGTGGAGGCCTCGAAGACATATTCGGCACCGTCGGCGCAGGCCCGCGCGATCGCGTCGCCGAGCACCATGCGGCCCTCGGCGTCGGTGTTGAGCACCTCGACCCGCTTGCCGTTGAACATCGTGATCACGTCGCCCGGCCGGTAGGCCGAGCCGGACAGCATGTTCTCGGCCATCGCCAGGTAACCGGTGACCGAGACGCCCGGCTTGAGCGCGGCCACCGCGAGCATGGCGGCGCCGACCGCGGCCGCGCCGGCCATGTCCGACTTCATCTCCCACATGCCGGCGTTCGGCTTGATGCTGATGCCGCCGGTGTCGAACGTGATGCCCTTGCCGACCAGCGCCACCTTCTTGGGGTTGTCGACGCCCTCGGGGGTGTAGGTGAGCTTGACCAGCCGCGGCGGCGCCTCCGAACCCTGCCCGACCGCCACGATGCCGCCGTACCCGCCGGCCTTGAGCGCGTCGAGGTCGAGCACCTCGACCTCGAGGCCGGTGCCCTCGACCGCCGCCACCACCGCGTCGGCGAACTGCGGCGGCCGCAGCACGTTACCCGGCTCGTTGACCCAGTCGCGGGTCAGTCGCACGACCCGGCCGACGACCTCGGCCCGGGTCAGCTCGGCGGCCACCGCCGCGTCGCTCGCGTCGGCCACGTGGATCTGCAGCGCCGCGACCGGGTCGCGCCGGGTCTTCGACGGCTTGGTCTTGTAGCCGGCGAACCTGTACGACCCGAGCAGCGCCCCCTCGAGGATCGCCCGCAGCACCCCCGGACCGTCCGCGTCGTCGGGAACCGGCAGGGCCAGCGCGGCCGTCCCACTGCCGGCCAGCGCCCGCACCGCGGCACCCGTGCCCCGGCGCAGCGTCTCCGGCGCCGGCGCCGAGCCGGACGGCTCGTCGCCCAGGCCGACCGCGACGACCAGCGGCGCGGCGATCGTGCCCAGGGTGGCCAGCTTGGTCACCTCGCCCGCCGCCCCGGTCGCGCCGAGCAGCGCGAGGGTCGCGGTGAGCCGGCCGTCGAAGGCCGCGGCGATGCTCTCCGCGCCGGCGGCGGGCAGCAGGGTGCCGGCCTCGTCAGGCTGGCTGTGCAGGCCGATGACGATGGCGTCGACGGTCAGTTCGGCCGGGTCGGTGTCGACCAGGCGAAGGCTGGGCAGGCTCACTCGGGCTCTCCGCGCATCTGGATGCCGGGCGCCTGGTGGGCGCGCCGGTCGTTTCGGTGGGGTGTCCCCCGCGACTCTAACCAAGGGCGAGGTCACGGGTAAGTTGACTCTCATGTCTGGCGAGGTCACCGATGCCCTGTTCCGTTCGCCCCTGCATGAGCGGCATGTCGCCCTCGGTGCGAAATTCGCCGCCTTCGGCGGCTGGGAGATGCCGTTGGAATACGCGGGGGGCGGCGTGCTGCGCGAGCATGCCTCGGTTCGCGAGGCCGTCGGCGCCTTCGACGTCTCGCATCTGGGCAAGGCCCGGGTCCGCGGGGCCGGGGCGGCCGACTTCGTCAACTCCTGCCTCACCAACGACCTCAGCCGCATCAAGCCCGGCCAGGCGCAGTACACGCTCGCCTGCGCCGAGGACGGCGGCGTGATCGACGACCTCATCGCCTACCTGATCTCCGACGACGAGGTCTTCCTGATCCCCAACGCGGCCAACACGGCCGAGGTGGTGCGCCGCCTGGCGGCGGCGGCCCCCGAGGGCATCACGATCAACGACGAACACCGGATGTACGCGATCCTCGCCGTCCAGGGCCCCCGCTCGATCGAGGCGCTGACCCACCTGGGACTGCCGACCGACCACGACTACATGTCGTTCGTGCAGACCCGGCTCGGCGAGGCCGGCGTCATCGTGTGCCGCACCGGCTACACCGGCGAGCACGGCTACGAGCTGGTCGTGGCGTGGGACGACGCGGTCACGGTGTGGGACTCGCTGGTCGCCGAGGGCGTGCAGCCGTGCGGCCTGGGCGCCCGCGACACGCTGCGCACCGAGATGGGCTACCCGCTGCACGGCCAGGACCTGTCCCGCGAGATCACCCCGGTGCAGGCCCGGTCGGGCTGGGCGGTCGGCTGGGACAAGCCGGCGTTCTGGGGCCGCGAGGCGCTGGTCGCCGAGAAGGCGGCCGGGGCGCGCCGCACGCTGCGCGGCCTCGAGCTCACCGGGCGGGGCATCCCGCGCGGGCACATGGCGGTCTACGCCGGCGACCAGGCGATCGGCGAGACGACCAGCGGCACCTTCTCGCCGACCAAGAAGGTCGGGATCGCGCTCGCGCTGATCGACACCGCGGCCGGCGTGGCCGACGGCGACCTGGTCGAGATCGACATCCGCGGTCGCAAGGTCGAGGCGCGGGTGACCCGGCCACCGTTCGTGCGGACCTCGGTGCGGTGACTCTCACCTACGCGGAGATCCGGTCCTGGGTGCTGGCCTTGCCCGGCACCCGGGAGGTCTTCGTCGAGCGCTGGAACGAGCACACCCTGCGCTACGGCGAGAAGATCTTCGTGATGGGCGACCCCGACTCCCCGTTCGTCTCGGTCAAAGCCTCGCCGGAGGAGCAGGCCGAGCTGATCGCCGGTGCGCCGTCGGTCTACGCGAAGTCGGCCTATGTGGGGCGCTTCGGCTGGGTGCGGGTCGACCTCGGCCACGCCGATCCGCCGGAACTGCGGCGGGTCGTCGAGGACGCGTGGCGGCGCACCGCACCCAAGCGGGTCGTCCAGGCGTACGACTCAGCCCAGCGACAGCCCGACTAGGGCCACCGTGGTCGCCACCTCGACGGCCGCACCCAGCACGTCGCCGGTGATGCCGTGGAACCGGCGTACGGAATGTCGCACCAGAAGGACCACGACGGCGCCCGCGGCGACGACGGCGGCCGGCCCCTGCCACGGACGGTCCGGGGTGGCGGCAATCGCCGCACCCGCCACCAGGATCGCGCCGATGACCGCGACCGGCACCGGAACCGTGCCCGCCACCAGCGCGCCCAGGCCGTCGGGCCGGGCCGCCGGCACCCCGCGGCGGCAGGCGACCGGAATCGCGAGCCGGCCCGCCGCCCAGGCGACAACGACCGCGCCCGCCGAGACCCCGGTCAGGGCGCCGGCCTGGATCAGCATCGTGACCGCGATCGCGGCGACGCCGAACGGGCCGATGTCGGCCTTCTTCATGACGGCCAGAGCCTCGTCGCCGCGGCGGTAGGAGCCGAGCGCGTCGACCGTGTCGGCCAGCCCGTCGAGATGCATGCCCCGAGTGAGCAGGCCGGCCGCCGCGACGGTCACGCCGGCCGCGACCAGGGTGGGCGCCTGTGCCTCGCGCAGCAGCCAGAGCAGGCCGCCGAGCACCAGCCCGAGCACCGCGCCGACCGCCGGGGCCACGCTCATCGCGACCCGTGCGGTCGCCCGGTCGACCCGGCCGCCCCGGATCGGCAGAACGGTCAGCGTGGTGAACGCCAGCCGCAGCCCGTCGATCACCCCGCGGTCGTGCCCGGACGCTTCGGCGCGTCCCCGGGGGCGGCCGGACCGGTCTGGCCGTCAGCGCGCGCCGAGTTGCTCGGGCCGGTCTGGTTGTCAGCGGCCGCAGGGTCGCTGGGATCGCTCGGGTCAGCCGGGTCGGCGGAATCGGCCGGGTCGCTTGGGTTCGCGGGATCGGCCGGGTCGCTCGGGTCGGCCGGGTCGCTCGGGTCGGCCGGGTCGCTCGGGTCGGCCGGGTCGGCCGGATCGCTCGGGTCGGTCCGGCTGTCCGGGGCTGTCGAGTCGCTCGGGTCGGTTTCGCTGGTGGCCGGGCCCGGGCCGGCCGGCTCCGGCTCGGCGAGGTCGACGTCGGCGTCGTTCGGCACGATCAGCTCCGTCGCGCCGGCCTCGTCGGCCCTCTCGGTGTTGGCCCTCTCGGCCTCGGCCCTCGCGTCGTCGACCGTCTCGCCCGTGCCGGCCGATTCGGCGGCTTCGGCCGTCTCGCTGGCGCCCGCCGTCTCGCTGGCGCCCGCCGTCTCGCCGGCGCCGGCCGCCTCGGCGGTCAGTGCCGGGTGCTCGCCGGCCGCCGCGGCCAGCCCGATCGCGGTGCGCAGCAACGGGAGCGCGGCCAGCGCGTTCGCGCCCTCGCCCAGCCCCAGCCCGAGGTCGACCACCGGCGCCAGCCCGAGCACGTCGGCCCCCTGCCGCACCAGCGCCAGATCGCCGGTGTCGGGCAGCAGGCACCAGTGCCGGGCCTGGGTCGCGATGTCGCGGCTGATCAGCGCCGCCGCCACCCCGACCGGCCCGTCGAGCACGACCGGCATGCGGCGGCTGGCCGCGCCGAGCACCGCGCCGGTCGCCACCGCCAGGTCGGGGCCGCCGATCTGGCGCAGGATGTCGATCGCGCCGCGCGGCTCCTGCCGGATGCGGTGCATCGTGTCGCGGACCGCCGCGCAGCGGACCATCCAGGAGTCGTCGTCGAACCGGCCGCCCGGAAGCAGCACCCGCGGCAGCATCGAGACCGGCTCGGCACCGGTCGTGGCGGCCATGACCGCGGTCGCCACCGCGTCGGTGCCGACGCCGATCGAAGCCAGCACCAGCACGTCGCGACCATCCTCGGCGGCGGCGTCGGCCAGCTGCCAGCCCCGGTGCAGCGCCGCGTCGACGCCCGCCTCGTCGAGGACCGGGCCGTCCTCCATCTCGGCCACCGTCGACGTGCGGACCAGCGCGATGTCGGCGCCGGCCTGGCCGGCCAGCCGGTTGAGCACGCCCACGCCCTCGGTCACCTGGGTGATCCGGCGCTCCACGTCGGCCGCGTCGTCGCCCGCCGCGGCGCCGCCGGAGTGGCCGCCGGTGATCAGCAGCACGCGGGGCGCGGTCCACGGGCTCGGTGTGGGGGTGCCCTGGGCGGAGGCCGCGAACTCGACCGCCACCACCAGCACGCCCAGGCCGGCCCCGGCGAAGTCGAGAGTGTCCAGACGCTCGCGGGCGTCCACACCGGCGTCGTCGTCGGGCAGCGGCAGGTCCATGCCGACCTGGATGATCAGCGTGTCGAGGGCCTGCGGTTCGGTCTCGACGATCGCGGCCGCGGCGACCGGCTCGGCGGCCGGCTGCGGCGCGACCATCGTCGGCGCCTCGAACTTGATTTTCCGGTCGGCCGCCGCCGAGGCCCGGCCCTTGAGCCAGATCGTACGGCCGGCGACGACCAGCGCGACCGCGTCGCAGGCGTCGGCGAGGGCCTGGTTGGTCGTGCCGAGCGCGTCGGCGAACGCCCGCCCGATCGGCGTCGAGGGCACCAGCGACAGGCCGACCTCGGGGCTGACGAACACGACCCGGGCCGCGCACGCGCGCACGGCCTCGGCCAGCGCGGCCACGTCGGCCTGGTCGTCGTTGGGCTGCCGGGCCGGGTCGAGCACGGCCGCCACCCAGCCGCCCAGGTCGTCGATGAGCAGCGTCTCGTCGGGCTTGGCCTCGGTCAACAGGTCGGCCAGCCGGGACGGGTCGGCGGCGGTCTCCTCGGTCGACCACGACTGGGGCCGCCGGCGCTGGTGTTCCTCGATGCGGGCCAGCCACTCCGGGTCGTTCTCGCCGCCGACCGCGGTCGCCACGTAACGGACCGACGGCGCGCCGGACACCAGTGCCTCGGCGAACGCGGATTTGCCGGACCGGATCCCGCCGAGCACCAGGACCGTGTTCCACCGATCATCGGACATGCCCCGTACCTTAAGGCCGGGCGTCACAGCCCGACGCCGTAGGGTGGAGGCGCACCGACCGAGGACCTGGAGGGGACACGGATATGCCGTGGAGCTGGCGCTACGAGAACGTCGACGGACAGCCGGTCACCGGCCCCGCGGAGACCTTCAGCAGCCAGGCCGATGCCGAGTCGTGGATCGGCCAGGAGTGGCGGGCGCTGGCCGAGGCCGGGGTCGCCCAGGTGGCGCTGGTCGAGGATGATCGGGTCGACTATCAGATGAGTCTCCTACCGGCGGAGTGACGTGACTTACGAACCGGTCTACACCCGGCGCTCGAACCGCGACTTCGTGCCGAGCCCGATCTTCCTGGGCATCCTCGTCGTGTTCGCCGGCAGCGGGTTCATGGCGTGGAACCAGGTCGGCAAGGTCGGCGTCGACGTGTTCCTGTTCGTGGTCTCGGGCTGGCTGCTGTCGCTGTGCCTGCACGAATACGGTCACGCCGTCGTCGCCTACTTCTCCGGCGACCGCAGCGTCGCCGACAAGGGCTACCTGCAGCTCAACCCGCTGAAATACACGAACGTCCTGTTCTCGATCGTCATCCCGGTGGTCTTCATCGTCCTCGGGGGCATCGGCCTGCCCGGCGGCGCCGTCTGGATCGACCACCGGCACATCAACAGCCGGGTCAAGGACTCGCTGATCAGCGCGACCGGGCCGCTGGCCAACATCGTGCTGGCGCTGATCGCCTCGGTGCCGTTCCTGATTCACGACTTCAGCCTGGCCAACGTGACCGACCCGCACTACGGGTTCTGGGCGGGGCTCGCGCTGCTGGCCTTCTTCCAGGTCACGGCCGCGATCCTCAACCTGCTGCCGATCCCGGGCGTCGACGGCGGCGGCATCGTCTATCCGTGGCTCAGCCGCGAATATCAGCGGGCGTGGAACCTGTTCGCGCCGTACGGCATGATTCTGCTCTTCGCGCTGCTCTGGCAGTCGCGGGCCAACGAGCTGTTCTTCAACTTCGTGTTCTTCTTCACCGATCGGCTCGGCCTCGACGGCAACCTCATCTACGACGGCCTGCAGCTGATGCGGTTCTGGTCCAGCTAGCGCTTCGGCCGGCTGGACCAGCACCACCCCGTACTACGGCCGGCGGGCCGGGCTCTCCGTCTTCGACGGATCGCGCTCGGCCACCGGGTCGAGAGCGTCGTCGATCGCCTTCATCAGGTCGGCCTCCAGGCGTACGCCCGAGGCCTTCACGTTGTCACGCACCTGCTCGGGCCGGGTCGCCCCGATGATCGCCGCCGAGACGTTGTCGTTCTGCAGCACCCAGGCCACCGCCAACTGCGCCATCGACAGCCCGGCCTGCTCGGCCAGCGGCTGCAGCTTCGCCACCGCGGTCAGCACGTCGTCGGTGAGGAAGCGCTTGATGAACCGGGACCCGGCGTCGCTGGTCGCCCGCGACCCCTCCGGCAGTTGCGCGCCGGGCCGGTATTTTCCGGTCAGGATGCCCTGCGCGATCGGCGAGAACACCACCTGGCCGACGCCCAGCTCGATCGAGGTCGGCACCACCTCGGCCTCGATGACCCGCCACAGCGCCGAATATTGCGGCTGGTTGGAGACGAACGGGATCTTCAGATCCTGCGCCATCTCCCAGCCGGCCCGGATCTGCGTCGCGGTCCACTCCGACACGCCGATGTAGAGCGCCTTGCCCTGCCGGACCACGTCGGCGAACGCCTGCATGGTCTCCTCGAGCGGCGTCGAGTAGTCGTAGCGGTGGGCCTGGTAGAGGTCGACGTAGTCGGTCTGCAGCCGCGACAGCGACGCGTTGATCGACTCCATGATGTGTTTACGGGACAGGCTGCGGTCGTTCGGACCCGGCCCGGTCGGCCAGTAGACCTTGGTGAAGATCTCCAGACCGGCGCGGCGCTCGCCGTGCAGCGCCCGGCCCAGCACCGCCTCGGCCGCACCGGTCGCGTAGGCGTCGGCGGTGTCGAAGGTGGTGATCCCCTCGTCGAGGGCGGCCCGCACGCACGCGGCGGCGGCCTCCTCCTCGACCTGCAAACCGTGGGTGATCCAGTTGCCGTAGGCGATCTCGCTGATGAGCAGGCCCGAACGGCCCAGATGACGGAACTCCATGAGGTTTGTTCTACAGGACGGGCCGCGGCTCAGGGGAGAGGCGGTCGATCTCGTCCAGAACGTCGGACCGGTCCTTGAACTTCAACTCGACCATCGGCTCGCCGTCCCGGTCGAGCGCACCCCACAGACCGAACTTGTCGGCGATCAGGAACGCGTTCGGGTGGATGCGTAGGGCGGCGTGCACCGGCGCCACCCGGAGCTGCCCGCTGCGGTCGACGACCCCGTAGCGGTCGCCGGCGTCCACGACGGCCAGCCCCTCCTCGGTGAACCCGTCGATCAGCCCGCCGTGCACCAGCGCCGTCGCGAACCCGCGGTAGCGCGGCTGCACCACGACCCGGCCCTCCCGGTCGATCGCACCCCAGCCGCCCCGCTGCACCAGCGCCAGCCCGCGCCGGAACGGCTTCGCGTCGTCGAACCCGGCCGGCACGACCACCCGGTTGTGCCGGTCGATGGCGATCCAGCCGCCCCGCTGATCACGCGACACCCAGGCCAGCCCCTCGGCGAACCGCTCGGCGGCCAGATAGCCCGCCGAGGCGTCGATCAGCACCCGGCCCGACTCGTCGATCAGCTCCCAGGCCGGCGCCTCGGGACGCCGCACCCACGCGACCCCGTCGGAAAACGGCTGGGCCTGGGCAAACCGTGGGGACACCGCACCGGCGTACCCGAAAAGACCGGAACGCTCATCCCGCAGCGGCCGTGGGGCCGCCGCCTCTCCCATGATCTCTTCCCGGGTGCGCGGGTAAGGCCCCCACCCACCGGACGTGTGCCGCGTAATCTCATCGAGCGCCAGCTCGATCCGCTCCACCATCTCCGGATCGGCACCCTTACGCAGGTCGAGCGCGGTCTCGAAGTGGTTCACGGCCTCCATATAGCGTCCCTGCTCGAACGCCGACCGCCCCGCCAGCTCGTGCACCTCGGCCCGCAGCCGCGCCGGAACCTCCGGGCTCGAGGCCTCGGCATAAAGTCGGTCCGCCTCGGCGAACTCGCCCTTCCACTGCAAAATCTGCGCCAGCCGGGCCCGCGTGGTCGCGATCAGCCGCAGATCCCCGGCCCGCTGGGCATGCTCGAGCGCCTGCCGCCCGTCACTCTCGGCCGGGCCGAAGTCGTCGAGCAGCCGACCGGCCACCGCCCGCAGGCTCAGCAGACGGGCCCGGACGGCGTCGCGCTCGGCATACTCCAGCTTGTCGGTGAGCCGGTCGACGACGACCCACATGGGGTCGCTCTCCTCGATCTGCTCACGCAGCGTCTCCGGATAGAAAACCAGGGGGTACGCGGCGAGCACCTGCTCCAGATCCTGCCGCCGCCGATCCCCGGTGGGCGCCTCAGCCCGCCGCTGCCGAATCGGCCCGCGCACCGTCGGCGTGGTTTCCGTCTGCTCGGGCCCGGCCTCGTTGGCAGTTGGCGCGGCTGGGTCGGGCTCGGGTGCCGCCGGCTCGACCGGGTCGGGTTGGGCGAGGGCGGGCTCTACCGGGACCGGGTCTGGCTCGATGGTGGCGGGAGGTCCGGAGACCGGCTGGCTATCGGTCCCGGTCGCGGTGGGGGGCGCGGAGACGGGTTGGCTCGAGGTCGGTCCGGTGGACGTCGGCTGCTCGTCGGCCGGCTGGTCGTCGGCCTGGGAGGCTGTCAGCTGAGTTTCGTCTGCTTGGGTGGCAGGTTCGTCGGCTGGGGCGGCTGTCGACGGCGCGGAGACCGACTCGTCCTCGTCATCTTCCGACGCGGGTTCGGTGGCCGCGGGCGACGCGGAGACCGGCGCGACCGACTTCGCCTCGGCGTCGTCCGGTGACGGCGCGGACTCGGTCCAGGTCGATTCGGGCTCGGGCTGCGCGGACACCGGCCTTGCTTCGGTAGCCGTCGAAGGCGCGGAGGCGGGCTGAGCCGAGATCGGTGCGGGGCCTGCGGGCGACTCGGAAGCCGCCGTCGACTCGGCCGGCGCGGGTTGAGCCGATGCCGGCTGGGCCGACATCGGTTGGGCTGATACCGGTTGGGCGGACACCGGCTGGGCGGACACCGGTTGGGCTGAGACTGGTTGGGCTGAGACTGGTTGGGCTGAGACTGGTTGGGCTGAGACTGGTTGGGCTGAGATCGGCTGGAGTGGGGTCGGCTCGGTGGCCGCAGGCTGTGCCGAAACCGGCTCGGCCCGGACCGGCTCAGCCCAACTTGGCTGAGCCGAAACCGGCTCGGCCGAAGCGGGCTCGGCCGAAGCGGGCTCGGCCGACACCGGAGCCGAGGAGACCGGCTCGGCCTCGACGATGACGGCGTCGACGATCTCGACCTCGCTCGGCCGGCCGACCGCTTCCGCCTCGAACCGTCCTCCGCCGTCGGACATCCCGGAGACCGGCTCGTCGACGATCTCAGCCTCGACCGTCTCCGGTTCGTCGACGACCTCCGCCTCAACGATCTCGGCCTCGACAAACCGAGGTGCGATCGTCTCAGCCTCAGCCGGCGCGGCCGCGTCCGCAAACGAATCCGGCTCGTCACGGACCCTCGGCACGATGATCGGATGCGCGCCGCTGGGCGTAAACCAGTCCTCCGCGGCCGGCGCAGAACTCACCGGCGCCGCACTGGTCGGCACACCACTGACTGGCCATGTGCTGCCCTGCCCGCCGCCCGGCTGCGCACTGGTCGGTTGTGCGTTACTCGGCGCGCCACTGACCGGGCGCCCGGTGCCCGGCTCGCCGCTGACCGGCCATGTATCGCTGTCTGGGCGCGAGCTATCGGACTGTGGGCTGACCGGCGCGAAGCTGGTCGGCTCGCTGTCGGCTGTCAGCGGGCTGGTCGGCTGCCCGCTGACCGGCTGTGTGCCGCCGCTGCTCGGCCCGCCGGTGACTGGCCATGGACTGCTTGGCGGCGAGCTGACCGGCTGTGCGCTGACCGGCCCGATGTTGCTCGTCTCGCTGTCGGTTGTCAGCGGGCTGCTCGGGGCGGCGGTGCTCGGCTGCGCGCTGACGGGCTGCGCGCTAATTGGCACGGCGCTGGCTGGCGCGGCGCTGAATGCCTGCCTGTCTTCTGGAGCGCTGCTGACCGGCCGTGTGTCGGCTGGCGCGCTGCTGACCGGCCGCGTGTCGACGGGCTCGGCGCTGACCGGGCGCGCGTCCTCCGACAGCTCGAAGCCGGACCGCGCCGCCGGCGGTGTCGCGTACTCGGGCTCCGGCGAGGCCTGCCCGAGCCCACTCTGGGAGAGCAGCCAACCCAGCCCGTGCCGCTGCTCTTCGACCACCGGCTCCGGCTCCGGCTCCGGTTCCGGCTCGGGCGCCGCGCTTCGCTCCCAGACCGAATCGGCCCAGCTCGTTGCCGGCTCCGCCGGAGGTGCGGTGACCGGTTCGATCCCGGCCGAGTACGGCGGTGCCGTCACCGGCTCAACCGGATCTGTCCCGGCCGGCGACACCGGCGCCACGTCGAACGGCTCCGCCGTCCCGCGCTCGGCCCGGAACTCGTCGGCCGGCTCCCGGCCGCTCCCGAACGGCTCCGGCTGGTACCGCGCACTCTCTTCGGCCCGGCCGACGTGCGGCAACCCGCTGCTCGGCTGCGCCGGCGACCATTGCTCAGGAACCGCTGCCGCACCGTACCCGCCGGGCGCCGTTTCCCCGAGCCGCGTCTGCGTGGCCTCGGCGTCCGGCGGCCGGACGTGAGGATTCGGCTCGGCGGCAGATCCAGAGACCGACCGCGGTGCGTACGGGTTGGGATCCGCCGGTGCCGACACCGGCCCCGGAGCGGGGGTGCCGGGCCGCAGCCCGTACGCGTTGGGGTCGCCCGGCGCGGAAACCGGCCGCGGGCCGCGGGGATCCGCTCCGTCGGGCCGGGATGCGTAGGCGTTCGGATCGGCTCCCGGGCCGGCCGGTGCCGATGTGGGGCGCGGGCCCTGGCTGCTGGGCCCCGGCGCGTAGGGGTCGGGGCCGGCGGGCGCTGAAACGGGGCGCGGCCCTTGGCGGTCGGTGCGGGCGTACGGGTCGTCGGCCGGACCGGTTGGTGCCGACATCGGCCGAGGGCCGCGGGCGTCTGGGGCGCTGGGCTGGGGCTCGTAGGCGTTCGGGCCCGAGACCGGCTGCGGGCCTCGGGAATCGGATCCCGGACCGCCGATTCGCGGGCCGAACGCGTTGGGGTCGTTCGGTGCTGAGACCGGGCGTGGGCTGTTCGGGCCGGCGGGTGCCGGACCCGGGGTGCTGGGCCGGGGGCCGTACGCGTAGGGGTCGCGGGGCGTGGCCGCCGGGGTGGCGGGACGGCCGCCGAAGGCGCCGGGGTCGCGTGGGGTGCCGGTCGTCGGCGGCTGGAGTGGGCTTGCCGCTCGGGCCGCGGGCGCGACCGGGCTGCCCGGCTGCGGGGGAGCAGGCGGGCGACCGCCGGGGCCGGCCTGGCCGGGCACGCTCGGGTAGATCGGGGCCGGCGGCGACGCCGGGCCGCTGGGCGTGACGCGCGTCGGTTGCGGCGCCTGGCGGGCCGGTGCGGGAGTGCCTACCTCGGGGGCCGGCCTGAGGTTGAAGGGGCCGTCCGCCGGGCGTGGGCCGGCGGCGGGACGGCCGTCCGGATAGGCCGGGAACGCGCCGGCGGGTGCCGGACGGGCATTGCCGTACGCGGCGGCCGGTGGCGCCACCGGGCCCGCGCCATGAGCGGACGGGCGGCCGCTGGGACCCGAGGTGGGCGTGGCAGGGAACTCGTCGCTGTGTGCCGGTGGTCCGGAAGGTGGGGATACCGGTCCACGCTGGCTCGGCGCGGTCGGGATGGTGGCCCGGCCGGTCGGGCCGGAGCTGACCCGTTGGGTGGCCTCGGGGTTGTGCGGGTCGCCCGGCGCCGAAACGGGCGCCGAGGTCGAGCCAACCGCGGGACCGGAGACGGTCGGCGGCACCGAACGGCCGGCCGGCCCAGACGGCGTGGCGGAGCGTTCGGCCGGTCCGGAGGGGGAGGTTGGGTGTCCGATCGGGCCGGGAGGCGGGGCGGCGTGTCCGGCCGGGCCCGACGCGGGTGCTGAAGACGCGCGATTGGCCGGTGCGGAGGCGGCCGCGGTTCCGGAGGTCGGCGACGAGGCGGAACGTCCGGCGGGACCGGAGGCTGGTGATACGGAGGCCCGGCCGCCGGCGCTCTGCGGACGGCCGCTCGGCGAAATCGGCGCGGACGCCTGGTGAGGGCCCGGACCGGCCGGGGCCTGGTGGTGGCCCGGGCCGGCCGGGGCCTGGTGGTGACTCGGGCCGGCCGGGGCCTGGTGGTGACTCGGGCCGGTCGCCGCTGGGTTGAGGCCCGAGACCGGCGCGGCCTGCGGATTGCCCGGGTTGACGGGCACTGCCGGGCCTGAGCGCGGCTGCGGCGGGAAGGGGCCATGCGGGCGGCCCTCCCGGAACCGGTCGTCTGGGCGCGGGCCTCCCTCGCGGAATTGGCCGCCTCGATCTGGATGTTGGCGTCCCTGCGGATCGCGTGGCTGGCCGGGGCCGCCTGGGGCCGCGTCGCGGCCGGGACCCTCGCGGAACTGGCCGCCCTGAGCCGACCCGTCATGGAATGCGGCGTCGCGGCCGCGCGCGTCTCGTCCGGGGCCGCCGTGGAACTGGCCGTCTCGCTCAGAGCGCGCGGTTGCGTCGCGCGGCTGACCGTCGCGGCCGGGCCCGTCGCGGAATTGCCGACCCTGGCTGGGACCACCCTGGCCGGGACCACCCTGGCTGGGACCGCCCTGGCCGGGACCACCCTGACCGGGACCACCCTGACCGGGACCACCCTGACCAGCGCCGCCGTGGGGAGCGGCGTCCCGCCCGCGCGCGTCGCGGGCCGGACTGTCGCGGAAAGCGCCGTCTCGGCCCGGTCCGTCCCGGAACGGTCCCTCCCGCTCCGAGCGCTCGCGGCCCGGCTGGCCGTCGCGACCGCCGGTCTCGCGGGAGTTCGGCTGACCCTCGCGATAGGGGCTCCGGCCTTCGCGGACCTGTTCCTCCGGCCGACGCGGTTCTCGGCGACTCTCGGCCGGGCTGCCCTCGCGGCCGTAGGGCGCCTGCGCCCGGCGCTGATCGGGGGCAGGCGCCCGACCAGCGGGGCCGGGACCTTGGCGACCCTCAGGGCCGGGGCCTTGGCGGCCGTCGCGGGTGGGCGGGCGGGGGTGGTCGTCCGCGAGGTGGTTGGGCATGGCGACCGGGCGGTTCCAGGACGGCTCGTCGCGCTGGGGTGGGACGGCCGCCGCCCGGGGGGCGTACGCGTCGGGGGACGGCTTGCCGGCGTACGTCTCGGGGGTGGGCCGCGTCGAAGGCGCGGGCGGGCCGGAAGCCGCGCCCACCGATGCGCGGCCGACTCCGCGGTCGTCGCCGCGGGAGGCCTCGTAGACCGGGGTGTGTACGGCCTTGCGCCGGCCCGGGTCGCCCGGGTAGCGCTGGCCCGGGAGCGGTTCCCACTCCCAGGTGATCTCGTAGACCCAGGCGGGCTCGTCGCCCCACCGGTCGTCGCCCGGCGAAGAGCTCCAGCCGTTCATCGGGCACCCAAGGTGAGGCCCGGTGGCTGGCAACGCTCCGTCACGGCAATTCCACTTCTTCAGAAATGCGCGGTGGCCGTCCGGAGACCCGGGTAGAGTCGCCCGGCTCCACTGCGGGGATTCGAGAGGAGATTAACGGCGTGGACCGGATTGGCGCCAGCGTGCTGACGATCTCTCCGGGCCGTCCGATCCGGGCCTCCGTCGCTACTTTCGGTGCACTGGGGTGGTCGGGTTTCCGGCGTTACGCGACCTATCGGCAAGCCACCATAGCCGGAACGTTCACCAACATAGTCTTCGGCTTCCTTCGCTGCTACGTGCTGCTCGCGGTGGCTGCGGGAGCGAGCGGCGGGCATCCGGGCGGCTACGACCGGCAGCAGCTCGCCGCGTTCGTCTAGGTGGGCCAGGGATTACTGAGTGTGACCGGAATTTGGGGTTGGACCGAGCTGTCCGACCGTATCCGGACCGGCGACGTCGCGTCCGACCTGTTACGTCCGGTGCCGCCGGTGACCGCTTATCTGGCCGCTGACCTGGGTCGCGGCGCGCACGCGACGCTCACCCGGTTGGTGCCGCCGGTGGTCGTCGGGGCGCTGGTCTTCCCGGTTTCGATCCCTCATCGCTGGCCGACCGTTCCGCTGTTCCTGATCTCCACCGTCCTGGCCTTGGTCGGCTGTTTCGCCTGCCGGTTCCTGGTCAACGCCACCGCCTACTGGCTGCAGGACGCCCGGGGCCCGCTGATGCTGTGGACGCTCGGCTCGGCCGTGCTCTGCGGGCTCTACTTTCCGTTGCGCCTGCTGCCGGAGTGGGCGACGGTCACGCTCTGGATCGGCACGCCGCTCCCGGGCCTGCTGCAGACGCCGATCGATGTGCTGGTCGAGCGCGACCCAGCCGGGCGACAAGTCGGACTTGTCGCTCTACAGGCCATCTGGGCGGTCGTTCTGCTGTTCCTGGCGCGGACAGTGCAGCGGAGGGCCGAGCGCAAGCTGGTGGTGCAGGGTGGGTGAACTGCGGGCCTACGCCGCGATGATCGCCGGCAAGGTGCGGTCGGTGGCGTCCTACCGCGCCTCGTTCGCGTTCGAGGTGCTCAGCAACCTGGCCAGCACGGTCCTCGACGTGCTCACCGTGTTCGTGCTGTTCCGGGCGGCCACGTACGTCGGCGGGTTCACGCTCACCGAGGCCGTGCTGATGACCGGGCTGGCCATGTCGGGGTTCGTGCTCTGCGACGCGGTCGTCGGCAACATCGACGACCTGAAGAAGCTGGTGCGCTCCGGCACCCTCGACACGATCCTGCTGCGCCCGCTCGGGGTCCTGCCCCAGCTGATCTTCATGGATCTGCCGATCCGCAAGCTGCTGCGGGTGGCCTTCGGCGTGACGCTCTACACGGTCGCCCTGCACCTCAACCACGTGCGCTGGACCCCGGGCAAGGTGGCACTGGCGATCACGGCCCCGGTCGGCGGCGCGGTCTTCTTCGCGTCGATCTTCGTGCTGAGTGCCAGCCTCGCCTTCTGGTGGGTCGACTCGGGCGAGATCGGCAACGGCTTCACGTACGGCGGGCGCGACTTCACCTCGTACCCGACCTCGGTCTATCAGGGCTGGTTCCGCGACCTGTTCGCGTACGCCCTGGGTTTCGGCTTCGTCGCCTATCAGCCGGCGCTGGTCCTTCTCGACCGCCGGGACCAGCTCGGACTGCCGGCCTGGGCCGGCTACGCGTCGCCACTCGTCTGCCTGCCCGCCACGCTGATCGCCACCCTGGTGTGGCGTTCCGGCGTTCGTCACTATCGGAGCACGGGGTCATGATTCGCATGCGCGAATTGGAGAAAACCTTTTCCGTACGGGTCAAGAGCGGCCGTTTCCGCCGGGAGAAACGCACGGTCGCGGCCGTGGACGGGGTGAGCCTGACCATCGAACCCGGCGAGATGGTCGGCTACATCGGCCCGAACGGTGCCGGCAAGTCGACCACGCTCAAGATGCTGACCGGCGTGCTCATGCCGACCGCGGGTGAGGTGTCGGTGTTCGGCCTGACCCCGGTGCCGCAGCGCACCAAGCTCGCGCTGCAGATCGGCGTGGTCTTCGGGCAGCGCTCCCAGCTCTGGTGGGACCTGCCCCTGCACGAGTCGTTCCAGCTGCTCCGGCACATCTACCGGGTGCCGCCTTCGGCCCACGCGGCCCGCCTCCGCCGCTGCCGGGAGCTGCTCGACCTGGACGACTTCCTGGACACCCCGGTCCGGCAGCTGTCGCTCGGCCAGCGGATGCGCGGCGAGCTGACGGCGGCGTTGCTGCACGGGCCGCGGGTGCTGTTCCTCGACGAGCCGACGATCGGGCTCGACGTGGTCAGCAAGCAGGCGGTCCGGTCGTTCCTGGCCGAGCTCGGGTGCACGGGCGACGTCACGCTGGTGCTGACCACCCACGACCTGGCCGACATCGAACGCCTGTGCCTGGTCGTGATCGACCACGGCCGGGTCGTCCACGACGGCACGATCGATGCGCTGCACGCCCGCTACGGCTCGCGGCGCAGCCTGGTCGTCGACCTGGACGCGCCGCTCCCGGAGGGGTTCGCGCTGCCCGGGGCCTCGCTCACGGCGGTCGAGGCCGAGGGGCATCGGGTCACGTTCGCCCTGGACTCGGCGTCGGCCGGGGCCGCGGTGGCCGGGCTGGTCGCGGCGGCCTCGGTGCGCGACCTGTCGGTGGTCGAGCCGGACATCGAGGACGTGGTGGCCCGCCTCTATACCGCCGGCTGACGCCTGGCTGCAATGGCGCTTCCTAGATATGTTCCATGATCAGGATGAGCCAGGACGCTTCGAGGGCCTCGTAGTGGTGGGCCACGTCGCCCGGGAAAGTGACGTAGTCGCCCGGTCCGAGCTCGACCTCGTCGCCGACCGGGCCCGCCTTCACGCGGCCGGCACCGATCACCATGTGCTCGATGCTGCCCGGGATGTGCGCGGCCGCCTCGCGGGGCTGCCCGGGTTCGAGCTCCATCACGTACAGGTCGCGGCGCGTGCGGGCGGAGCCCGCGCTCAACAGCTTGACCAGCACGGCGGCCTCTTCGGCCTGCAGTCGCGGGCCCTCGCCGGCCCGGATGACCTGCACCCGGGTGGGCGGCGGCTCGACCAGGCGGCTGAACGGCACCCCGAGCGCCACCCCGAGCGACCACAGCGTCTCGATGCTCGGGTTGCCGGTGCCGCTCTCCAACTGCGACAGCGTCGACTTGGCCAGCCCGGCCCGCCGGGCCAGCTCGGTGATCGAGATGCCGGCGCGTTCGCGCTCGCGCCGTATCGCGGCGGCGATGTCGGCGAGCGGGGGCGCGGGTTGCTGCATGTTCGCTCCATCGGTCGGGTTGTTCGGTTTGACGAACGCTTCGGGTCGCGTTCATTATTTCAAACCATGCGGACGATAGAGCGAACGCTCCTTCGGGATGCCGCGGCCATCGCCGCGGCGATGATCGCGGTGGGCGCCTCGTTCGGCGCCATCGCCATTTCGTACGGCCTACCGACCTGGGCCCCGTTCCTCCTGTCGACCGTCGTCTTCGCGGGCGGCGCCCAGTTCCTGGCGGTCGGGCTCATCGCGGCCGGCAACCCGCTGGCCGCGGTCTTCGCCGGCCTGCTGCTGAACGCCCGGCACCTGCCGTTCGGCCTGGCGATCGGCGACACGATCGGCTCCCGGCTGTCCACCCGCCTGGTCGGCAGCCACCTGATGACCGACGAGGTCGTCGCGTTCACCCTGGCCGAACCCGACCCGGCCCGGCGCCGGCGCGTCTACTGGCTGATCGGCGTCACCCTGTTCACGTCGTGGAACCTGGGCAGCGCCCTCGGCGTGCTGCTCGGCGGCGCCGTCGGCAACACCGACACGCTGGGCCTGGACGCCGCCTTCCCGGCCGGCCTGATCGCCCTGATCATGCCGTCGCTGCGGGACCGGCGGACCCGGGTGGCCGCCCTGTCGGGGGCCGCCGTGGCCGTGCTGCTGACCCCGGTTCTGCCCGCCGGCCTGCCGGTGTTGTGCGCCTTGGTGGGTCTGTTGACGCTGGTCAGGCCCGCGAAGACGGGGTTGGCCGCCGAGGCGGCGCGGATCGAGATCAGCGAGCAGGTGGGCCGGGGCGGTGGGGCGGTGCGGCCCGAGGTGAGCGAGCAGGCGGGCCCGGGCGGTGAGGCGGTGCGAACTGAGGTGAGCGAGCAGGTGGGCCGGGGCGATGGGGCGGTGCGGACTGAGGTGAGCAAGCAGGCGGGCCGGGCCGGTTTGGTGGCGCGGATCGAGATCAGCGAGCGGGTCGGCCGGGCCTCTGGGGCACAGCGGACCGAGGTGAGCGAGCAGGCCGAGCCGGTCGGCCGGATTGACTGGCGGCCCGAGGCCGCCGGTCGGAGTGCCGCGCCGGCCGAGCCTGCCGGTCGGAGTGCCGCGCCGGCCGAGCCTGCCGGTCGGAGTGACGTGGGGGTGACTGGGCGGGCTGGACCGGCCGGGACCGCTGGCGCGGCCGGGACCGCCGAGCGGGCCGAGGTAGTGGAGAGGACGGCGGAGCCATGCTGATCGCGGCGATTGTGGCCCTCGGGGTCGGCACCTATGCGATGCGGCTGTCGGGAGTGCTGCTGCGGGATCGCCTGGAGCTCTCCGACTCGCTCCAGCGTCTGCTCCCGATCGCCGCCGCGGCCCTGCTGGCCGCTCTCGCCGGCACCGCGGCGCTGATGGAGAGCAGCCACTTCGCCGGCATCGCCCGTCCGGCGGGGGTGGCCGTCGGCGCCCTGCTGGCCTGGCGCCGCGCCCCGTTCGTGGTCGTCGTCGTGGCCGCGGCGGCGGTCGCCGCCCTACTGCGCCTGGCCGGAGTTCCCTGACCGGCAGGCCGGGGGCGAGTCGGCATCAGGGCGACGATGCGCCCCCGGGGCTGGCCGGCCGCGAGCCCGCCGCAGCCACAAACCGCGTCAGCGCGAGCCCGCTGCAAACCGCGTCAGCGCGAGGCCGCCGCAGCCACAAACCGCGTCAGCGCGAGGCCGCCGCAGCCACACACCGCGCCGCAAGCCCGCTGCAGCCACCAACGGCGCCCGCCGGCGCCGGGTGTCAGACCTTGTCGCCGGTCTTGACCTGGGGGTTGGGGGTGCGGAAGCGTCGGAACTGCAGCGCCCGCATGATGCCGTACAGCTGGAGGCTGCCGATGCGCTGTTCGGTCTTGGGGAAGCGTTCCCGCATCAGCCTCTTGACCCGCCGGGCGATCAGCACGCTGTCGAGGACCATGAGGAGGGCGAGCGCGAACCAGAGGATGTTGCTGACCAGGACCACGATGCTGATCTTGGTGATGGAGCCGATCAGGACGATCAGGGCGCCGACGATGAAGTAGGAGCCGATGTTGCGGCGGGAGTCGACGATGTCGCGGACCAGCCGGCGCTCGGGGCCGCGGTCGCGGGCCATCAGGTAGCGCTCGTCGCCCTGGCGCATGCCCTGCATGGCCTCGGTGCGCTCGCGGCGCCGGTCCTCGCGCAGCTCGCGGCCGCTCAGTGGGGCCCCGCCTCCGGGCCGGCGGGCCGTGCTCGCCCGCTTGGGCGTGACCTGGCCGAGTTCCTTCTTGCTGGGCGTGTAGCTCTTGGACCGGCTCACGGGTGAAGACACCTCCTCCTCGACCGGGTCGGGGGTGGTGACGTCGGAGGACTTGCGGCGAAAGAGCGAGGACACGGTAGGAGAGTAGCCAAACGGCGCGGTGTGATTCACACCGCGCCGCTCATCGTGACAATTCAGAGGCTATTCAGAGCCGTTCGGCGTGCGCGCCCAGGGCGGACAGCTTGCCCTCGAAGTCCTCGTAGCCGCGGTTGATCAGGTCGACGCCGTACACCCGGGAGGTGCCCTCGGCCGCCAGCGCGGCGATCAGGTGGGCGAAGCCGGCCCGCAGGTCGGGGATGATCAGGTCGGTCGCGTGCAGCTTGGACGGCCCGGCGATGACCGCCGAGTGCTTGAAGTTGCGGCGGCCGAACCGGCACGGGGTGCCGCCCAGGCAGTCGCGGTAGACCTGGATCGTGGCGCCCATCTGGTTGAGGGCGTCGGTGTAGCCGAGCCGCTGCTCGTACACCGTCTCGTGCATGATCGAGAGGCCGCGGGCCTGGGTCAGGGCGACCACCAGCGGCTGCTGCCAGTCGGTCATGAAGCCGGGGTGCACGTCGGTCTCGAGGGCGACCGGCTGCAGGTCGCCGCCCGGGTGCCAGAATTTGATGCCGCCCTCGGCGCCGACCACGCCCGGCCGGGCGACCCGGTCGTCGGTGACCTGGAACTCGCCGCCGATCGAGCGGAAGACGTTGAGGAACGTCATCATGTCGGCCTGCTGGGCGCCGAGCACCTCGATCTCGCCCTTGGTGGCCAGCGCCGCCGCCGCCCAGGAGGCCGCCTCGATCCGGTCGGGGATCGGCTTGTGCTGGTAGCCGTGGAGGCGCGGCACGCCCTGGATCTCGATGACCCGGTCGGTGTGCACGGTGATGATCGCGCCCATCTTCTGCAGGACGCAGATCAGGTCGATGATCTCCGGCTCGATGGCCGCGTTGCGCAGTTCGGTGACGCCCTCGGCGCGTACGGCGGTGAGCAGCACCTGCTCGGTCGCCCCGACGCTCGGGTACGGCAGTTCGAGTTTGGCGCCGTGCAGTCCGTTGGGCGCGCTGAGGTGCATGCCCTCGGGCGCCTTGTCGACGACCGCGCCGAACTCGCGCAGCGCCTGGATGTGGAAGTCGATCGGGCGGGGGCCGATGTAGCAGCCGCCGAGGTCGGGGATGAACGCGCGACCGAGGCGGTGCAGCAGCGGGCCGCAGAACAGGATCGGGATCCGGCTCGAACCCGCGTGGACGTTGATCTCTTCGGTGCTGGCGCTCTCCACATTGGTGGGGTCCATGACGATCTCGCCGTCACTCGCGCCGTCGGAGACCTTGACACCGTGCAGCTCCAGCAGGCCGCGCACCACCTCGACGTCGCGGATGCGGGGTACGTCGTAGAGGACGCTGGGCGACTCGCCGAGTACGGCGGCCACCATGGCCTTGGAGACGAGATTCTTGGCGCCACGGACCCGGATCTGACCCTGCAACGGCGTACCGCCGTGCACGACCAGGACATCGTCGGTCAACGTAACCTCCAGCCGGCGGGCGCGAGCATGCGCACCCGGAGATGAACGAGGGGCCAGCAACGGGCGGGGGTACCCGTTCTGCAACCGGCAGAGCATAGCGCTGAGTGACAAGCGCGAAAGCCAGCACACCGCTCAACCGGGCGGAAAATGCTGATGATTAACCCACCGGAAAGAATCCGGCCTGCGGATAGTGATCCTGTCCGCTACGCTGGGTCACTGCTTCGAGGGGCCTCTAAGGCAGGGCCAGCATCTGGTCGAGAGCCACCCGCGCGTGGTGCGCGGTGTCCTCATCGACGGTGATCTGGTTGGGCACGCGGCCCGCCACCAGTTCCTCGAGCGCCCACACGAGGTGGGGGAGATCGATGCGGTTCATCGTCGAGCAGTAGCAGACCGTCCGGTCGAGGAACATGATCTGCTTGTCGGGGTGGGCGAGCCCCAGGCGGCGTACGAGATTGAGCTCGGTGCCGACCGCCCAGGCCGACCCGGCCGGGGCGGCGTCGAGTGCCTTGATGATGTATTCGGTCGAGCCGACATAGTCGGCGGCCCTGACCACGTCGTGCCGGCACTCCGGGTGGACCAGCACGTTGACGCCGGGGACGCGCTCGCGCACCTCGCGCACGCTGTCGACCGTGAAACGCCCGTGCACCGAGCAGTGCCCGCGCCAGAGGATCATGCGGGCATCCCGCAGCTGCTGGTCGGTCAGGCCGCCGTTCGGCTTGTGCGGGTCGTAGAGGACGCAGTCCTCAAGGTCAAAACCCATTTCCAGTACGGCCGTGTTGCGGCCGAGGTGCTGGTCGGGCAGGAAGAAGACCTTGGAGCCCTGCTCGAACGACCAGGTGAGGGCGCGCTTGGCGTTGGACGAGGTGCAGACCACGCCCTTGTTTCCGCCGACGAAGCCCTTGATGTCGGCCGACGAGTTCATGTACGTCACCGGGACGATGTCGCCCGCGATGCCCAGGTCCTCGAAGTGCTCCCATGCCGCCTGCACCTGACCGAGCACCGCCATGTCGGCCATCGAGCAGCCGGCCGCGAGGTCGGGCAGCACGACCTTCTGCGCCGGGGTGGTCAGGATGTCGGCGCTCTCGGCCATGAAGTGCACGCCGCAGAAGACGATGAACTCGGCGTCCGGCCGGGCCGCGGCCTGCTGGGCGAGCTTGAACGAGTCGCCCGTGACGTCGGCGAACTGGATGACCTCGTCGCGCTGGTAGTGGTGGCCGAGCACGAACACCCGGTCGCCCAGCGCCGCCTTGGCCGCCGTCGCGCGCGCCACCAGGTCGGGGTCGCTCGGCGCGGGCAGGTCGCCGGGGCAGTCGACGCCGCGCTCGGAGGCCGGGTCGCTGCCGCGGCCGAGCAGGAGAAGCGCGGTGGGGCTGTTGGAGGGTTCGGTCCAGGTCGACGTCACGCGGCCATCGTCGCATAGAGAAAGGACGCCCAAACCTTGTGCTGACAGTGGTCTGCCACACTCAGCGCGTGCGCGTACTGATCTGTCCGGACAAGTTCGCCGGGACCCTCTCCGCCACCGCCGTCGCCGACGCGATCGCCGAGGGGTGGGGCGGGGACACGACGCTGGTCAACACGACACTGGTCAAGCGGCCGCTCTCGGACGGCGGCCCCGGGTTCGTCGAGGTGCTGGCCGGGTCGGTGGACGGCCGCCTGGTGCCGGTGCCGACGGTCGACCCGCTCGGGCGGCCGGTCGACGGCGAGATCCTGCTGGCCGGTCCCGTGGCGTACGTGGAAAGCGCGCAGGCCTGTGGCCTGCACCTTCTCACCAAGGCGGAGCGTGATCCCAACACCACCTCCTCCTACGGCCTGGGGCTGCTGATCACCGCGGCGGTCGAGGCGGGTGCCACCGAGGTCGTGATCGGGCTCGGTGGCTCGGCGACCAATGACGCGGGCGCCGGCATGCTGGCCGCGCTGGGTGCCCCGCCGGTCGACGCGGCCGGTTACGCCCTGCCTTACGGTGGCGCTTATCTCAATGCGGCGGCCGGGCTCGGCGGCGAGCCTCGGCTTCGAGACGTACGCCTGGTGGCCGCGACCGACGTCGACAGCCCGATGACGGGGCTTCACGGAGCCAGCAACGTCTTCGGCCCGCAGAAGGGCGCGAGCCGCGAGGACGTCTACCGCCTCGACGCCGCGCTGGAGGTCTTCGCCGGGGTGCTCGAGCGTGCCTTCGGCGTCTCCGACCTGCAAAATCAGCCCGGCGGGGGAGCGGCCGGCGGGATCGGGGCCGCGCTGATCGCCCTCGGCGGCCGGGTCACCTCGGGGATCGGCCTGGTGACCTCCTCCATCGGGCTGGAGCACGAGCTCGACCAGGCGAGCCTGGTGATCACCGGGGAGGGCTCGTTCGACCACCAGTCGCTGCGCGGCAAGGTCGTGGCCGGCATCGCCAACGGAGCCCGCGACCGGGGACTCCCGTGCGTCGTGCTGTGCGGCCGCAACGAGACCGGCTACCGCGAGGCGGCCGCCGCCGGCGTCACCGAGACTCACTCCCTGACCGAGCTCTTCGGCTCCGAGGAGGAGGCGATGGCACGGCCGGCCGAGGGTCTGCGGGAGCTGGCGGCGCGTCTGGCCAAGCAGTGGGGCAGCCTTTAGTCCGCTCAGGGGTGGGTGGCCGGGGCGGTAGCCGGGCGGTGAACTGGACCACCCCGATTGGGAATCACGCGAAATGGGGCTAGCGTTGGCCAGTACGGCAGATGTCCGCACCTGGCAGGGAGATACGCAGTGACCACTGAGACGCACACCGAGTCGACCGAGGCGACCGCCCCGACCGGCGTAGTTCTGACCGACGTCGCCGCGGTGAAGGTCAAGGCCCTGATCGAGCAGGAAGGGCGCGACGACCTGCGCCTGCGCATCGCCGTTCAGCCCGGTGGCTGCTCCGGCCTGCGCTACCAGCTCTTCTTCGACGAGCGTTCGCTCGACGGCGACATCGTCAACGACTTCGGCGGGGTCGAGGTCGTCGTTGACCGCATGAGCGGTCCCTACCTGGCCGGCGCCACGATCGACTTCGCCGACCGGATCGACGCTCAGGGCTTCACGATCGACAACCCGAACGCGCAGAACTCCTGCGCCTGTGGTGACTCTTTCCACTGAGTCACCGGCAAAAACAGCTCAGAGCAGGCCGTCCCGTTCACGGGGCGGCCTGTTCCGCGTAACGTGCCGGTACGCTGCTGGGGTAACAGCCCCCCCGTTCCCGACCTCGAGGGCCGAAATGAAGATCGCCGTCACCGGCTCGATCGCGTCCGACCACCTGATGCACTTCCCGGGCCGCTTCTCGGAGCAGCTCATCGCCGACCAGTTGCACAAGGTCTCGCTTTCCTTCCTCGTCGACGACCTCGTCGTGCGGCGGGGCGGGGTGGCGCCCAACATCTCGTTCGGTCTCAGCAAGCTCGGCCTGCATCCGGTGCTGGTCGGTGCGGTCGGAGCGGACTTCGCGGACTACCGCTCCTGGCTCGAGCGGCACGGCGTCGACTGCGGCTCGGTGCACGTCAGTGAGGTGGCCCACACCGCCCGCTTCGTCTGCACCACCGACGACGACCTCAACCAGATCGCCTCGTTCTATGCCGGCGCGATGTCCGAGGCTCGCAACATCGAGCTGGCGCCGGTCGCCGAGCGGGTGGGCGGCCTCGATCTGGTGCTGATCGGCGCGAACGATCCGCAGGCGATGATCCGCCATTCCGAGGAGTGCCGGGCGAGGAGTTACCGGTTCGCCGCCGACCCGTCTCAGCAGCTCGCGTTCATGCCCGGCAGCGATGTGCTGAGCCTGATCAGCGGCGCGGACTACCTGCTGACCAACGAGTACGAACGGTCCCTGCTCGAGACCAAGGCCGGTCTGACCAGCGACGAGGTCCTCGAGCAGGTCAAGATCCGGGTGACCACGCTCGGCAAGGACGGCGTCGAGATCACCGGCCGGGGCATCGAGCGCATCCACGTGCCGGTCGCCAAGGACGTCGTACCGGAGGACCCGACCGGTGTCGGCGACGGTTTCCGGGCCGGCTTCTTCGCCGCCATCAGCTGGGGCCTCGGCCTCGAGCGGGCGGCCCAGGTCGGCTCGCTGGTGGCCGCGCTGGTGCTCGAGACGACCGGCCCGCAGGAGTACGACGTTCGCGGCGACGAGTTCGGCAAGCGCTTCGCCGACTCGTACGGCGAGGACGCGGCCGCCGAGATCAAGACCTACCTGCCGGCCTGACCAAGGGATACATATGGTCCTCGCTGTCTTCGCCGGGTTGCCCGGGGTCGGCAAGAGCACGCTCGCCGCACGGGTGGCCGCCGAGCTGCCCGCGGCGGTGCTCGCCGTCGACACGGTCGACTTCACGCTGCGGCGTTACGAGGTCAGCGAGGCCCGTCCCGGCTACGCGGCGTACGGCGTGGTGGCCGCCCTGGCCGAGATCCAGCTCCAGATCGGCCACCACGTGATCATCGACGCGGTCAACCCGGTGAAGGCGGCCCGCCAGCTCTGGGTCGACCTGGCCGAGCGGATGGACGTGCCGCTGCGGGTGGTCGAGGTGGTCTGCGGTGACGACAACGAGCACCGGCGGCGGGTCGAGGCGCGATACGCGTCTCGCGATCAAAGTGGCCCAGGGGCCCGCGACCACGACGGCATCCCCGACTGGGTGCGGGTGCTCGAGCGCCAGGCCGAATACGAGCCCTACCTCGGGCCCCGCCTGGTGGTCGACACGTTCCTGGCCAAGGAGCCGGTCGAGCCCGTGGTTCGTTACCTCAGCTGAGCTTGCGGACCTCGAACGCGTTCGGGGCCGGCGAGCCGAGGAACTCCTGCGATTTCATGCGGCACCAGGCCGGGATGTCGTTGGCCGCCGCCGGGTCGTCGGCGAGCACCCGCAGCACCTCGCCGTTGTCGGCGGTGCGGATCCGCTTGGCCAGCGCGATCACCGGCAGTGGGCAGCGCTGGCCGAGGCAGTTGATCTCGATCACATTCCCGCTTCCTTCCGGATGCCGGCGACCAGGCCCGGCAGCACGGCCAGGAAACGGTCGACGTCATCGTCGGTCGTGCCGCGGTGCAGCGACACCCGCACGTTTCCGTGGGTGAGCACGCCCATCGCCTCCAGCACGTGACTCGGGCGCAGGGTCGACGCGGTGCACGAGGAACCGGACGAGACCGCGAAACCGTGCCGGTCGAGCGCGTGGAGCAGGGCTTCGCCGTCGACGTACAGGCAGGAGAAGGTCACCAGGTGGGGCAGCCGGCCGACCGGATCGCCCACCACCTCGACGTCGGGCACGGTCGCCGCGACCCGCTCCCGGATCCGGTCGACCAGCGCCGACTGCCGCCCGGCCTCGGCTTTCGCCTCGCCGAGCACGGCTCGCAGGCTCGCCGCCGCGGCGACGATCGCCGGCAGGTCGAGAGCGCCGGGCACGCCGGGGCGATAAAGATCATCTTTTGGGTACGGGGAGATCCAGCGCACACCCTTGCGCACCACGAGTACGCCCACACCCGGCGGTCCGCCCCACTTGTGGGCACTGGCGCTGAGCAGCGACCACCCGGCGGGAAGCGGCACGTGACCGACCGACTGGGCCGCGTCCACGAAGAGCGGAACCCCCGCCTCGGCGCAGTAGGCGGCCGCCTGCTCGACCGGCTGCACGGTGCCGACCTCGTGACTGGCGCTGATCAAACTGGCCAGCGCGACCCGGTCCTTCCCGACCGCCTCTTCCCAGGCGCCCAGGTCGAGGCGGCCCAGGCGGTCGACCGGCACCTCGCGAGCCTTGCCCCGGGCGGCCGCGTGCAGGACGGCCGAGTGCTCGATCGCCGAGTGCACCAGCGTGTCGCCCCGCCGGGCCCGGCCCGCCAGACCACCCAGGACGGCGGCCTGCGCGGCGGCCGTACCCGAAGGCCACAGCGACACCTCGTCCGCGCGTACGCCCAGGGCCTCGGAGAACGCGGCGTGAGCCGCGTCGGAAAGCTGTTGTGCCCGCCGGCCCGCGGCATAGAGCCGGGCCGGATCGGCCCAGCCGTCGGCGAGCGACGCCAGCAGGGCTTCGCGGGCCACCGGATGCAGTGGAGCCGAGGTAGCCGCGTCGAGGTAGGCCGGAACGGCCATGTCTTCCACCCGGGGAACGGTATCGTCCGGTTGTTGCCGGGTTTTTCGAGCTTCGAAGATCGGACCCCCGGAACGGGACGGTACGGCCAGGTCGAGTAATGTGCGACCGTCGGTGACGCCTTGCCGCCTAGCGTCCCTTTTCAGGGTTGGGACGACGTTTCGGGCGGGGTGCCGCTGCTAAGGGAGGCATACGCAGGTGGGCGCAAAGAGTTCGGCAGCGCGGCCGCGAGCGGCAGTCCGGTTGACCGGGCTCGGACTCGGTGCCGTGACGCTGCTGATGGTGCTCTCGGGCTGTTCGGTCGAGGGCGTCGGCAAGGCGTTCGGTAACTTCGGTTGGCCGGACCGCGGCATCAGCCTCCAGGCTCACAAGATGTACGACCTGTGGATCGCGTCGGTCATCGCGGCACTGGTCGTCGGCATCTTCGTGTGGGGCCTGATCTTCTGGTGCATCATCCGATACCGCAAGCGCGGCGACGAGCTGCCCGTGCAGACCCGGTTCAACATGCCGATGGAAGTTCTCTACACGGTCACCCCGATCCTCGTGGTGGCGGTGCTCTTCTACTACACGGCGATCGTCCAGACCGACGTGGACAAGCTCTCCAAGAACCCCGACCAGATCGTCCAGGTCACGGCGTTCAAGTGGCAGTGGGAGTTCGACTACCGCGACGGCATGGGCACCGGTGCGAAGACGACGGTCTCGACGGTCGGCTCGGCCGACGTGATCCCGCTGCTGGTGCTGCCGATCGGCGAGAAGATCCGGTTCGAGGAGACCAGCAAGGACGTCATCCACTCGTTCTGGGTGCCCGAGCTGCTGTTCAAGCGCGACGTGTTCCCGGGCAGCATCCGCAACGTCTTCGAGGTGACGCTCGACAAGACCGGGCGGTACGTCGGGCGCTGCGCCGAGCTCTGCGGGACATACCACGCGTTCATGCAGTTCGAGCTGGTCGCCGTCACGCCGGATCAGTTCACCACGTACATGCAGGCGCGCAAGGCCGGCCAGACCGTCCAGCAGGGCATGGCAGCCATGGGTTACACCGGTGACGCGGAATACGCGATCACCACCAAGCCGCTGAACACCCGGCGCCAGACCCACAGCTGGAATCAGTCCAACGCCGTGGACAAGTAGGAGCCTGACGTGAAGACCGAATACAAAATCTTCGCCGGCGTCGCGGCGTTCCTCTTCGGCGCGGCCATCGTGTACGGCTCGTGGACGCACGGCCAGACCGGCCATCTGGAGTGGATCGGCTTCGTCGCGCTGATCCTCTCCGGGCTGCTCTGCTCGATGTGCGGCGGCTTCTTCTGGTTCGTGTCGCGGCGCATCGACCCGCGGCCGGAAGACCGCGAGGACGGCGAGATCGCCGAGGGCGCGGGCGAGATCGGCTTCTTCAGCCCGGGCAGCTACTGGCCGTTCGGCATCGCGCTGTCCGCCTCGATCGCCGGCCTCGGCCTGGTCTTCTGGATGTGGTGGCTGATCGCCGCCGGCATGATCATGGTCATCTTCACCGCGTGCGGCATGCTCTTCGAGTACTACTCCGGAACGCGCCACACCGCCGAGCACTGAGCTGGCTGTGCTTGCTGGCTCCGCTTCGCTCCGCGGGCGATCGCCCCTTTGGGGCACCACGGGGCGATCGCGGGCGTGAACTTGAAACGCGTCACCAGACACTAGGCCGTCCTCGCGAGAGGACGGCCTAGTTTTGCGTCCAGGACGGCCCTAAGCCGCTGCCCGGCGTTGGTGCGGGAGGCGGGGCGTCCGGCCGGCGTGGTTCGGCCAGAGGTGCACGACGATGGGGGCGACGACCTCGGCCATGCCGCACCGCGTGCAGACCAGCTCGGGGCACTCGTCGTGGCCGTCGGCGCAGGGCGGCACCTCGAACAGCATGTCGCCGTCGCAGATGGCGCAGCGAAGTTCGCGTTCCGACACGGGTGGCTCCTCTCCTCGGAAGGCGAAGGTGGATTTACCCGAATGTGATTCAGACGCTGCCACGGATCGGCCGCGTTGGGGAGCACCGCGTACGGCGTGTCTGCGGTTTTATGTCCGAGTTACGGATTTTCGTGGAGTTTCACCCGGGTCGCGCGGGCCGCGGTCGGCGCGCTGAGGCTTGCGGGTGAAACATCCGGGCCGCTCAGACGGCCTCTGGTGCCCCGCCGACGGCCGCGGGTCATACGGATGAGGGCTCGGCCGCCTTGAGCCGTCAGATTGCTGATCACGGGCCCGCGCATGCGGAAATGTCTTATTCGGCGGCCTTGGCCGCCTTCGCCGCCTCGACCCAGCGGGTCAGCTGCGCCGTCGCGGCGCCCGAGTCGATCGTCTCCTGCGCGCGGGCGATGCCCGACCGCATGGTCTCCACGAAATCGCCCGGGAAGCGGGCGTGCGCGGCCAGCGCGGCCGCCACGTTGACCGCGACCGCGTCGCGCACCGGGCCCCGCTCGCCGGCGAAGACCCGCAGGGCCACGTCGGCGTTGAAGGTCACGTCGCCGCCGCGCAGGTCGGCCGGCTGGCTGCGGGGCAGGCCGAGGTCGGTCGCGTCGAGCACGATCTCGTCGACCGTGCCCCCGCGCACCAGCCACAGGCGGGTCGGCGCGGAGGTCGTGAACTCGTCGAGGCCGTCCTCGCCGCGCATGACCACGGCCGAGTCGCCGCGACGGGCGAAGACCGCGGCCATCACCGGGGCCATCCGCCGGTCGAAGCAGCCGACCGCGGCCGCGGTCGGCCGGGCCGGGTTGGTCAGCGGGCCCAGCATGTTGAAGAACGTCGGCACGCCCAGCTCGCGCCGGGTGACCGCGGCGTGGCGCATGCCGGGGTGGTAGCGCGCGGCGAAGCAGAAGCCCATGCCGGCCTCGGTCACCGTGCGGGCCACGCCGACCGGGCCCAGGTCGAGCGGCAGGCCGAAGTGCTCGAGCAGGTCGGCGGTGCCGGTCGTCGAGGACGCCGAGCGGTTGCCGTGCTTGACCACCCGCACCCCGGACGCGGCCGTGACGATCGCGGCCATCGTGGAGATGTTGACCGTGTTGGCCCGGTCGCCGCCGGTGCCGACCACGTCGACCGCGTCGGTGCGCTGCTGTTCGGGGAGCTCGACCAGGGTCGCCGCGGCCAGCATGGCCTCGACCAGGCCGGCCAGCTCGGCCGGGGTCTCGCCCTTGGCCCGCAGCGCGATCGCGAAGCCGGCGACCTGCACGGGCGTGGCGTTGCCCGCCATGATCTCGCCCATCGCCCACGCGGTGTCCGACGTGGCGAGTTCCTCGCCCCGCATCAGGGCGCTGGTCAGGTTGGGCCAGGTGCGTGCGCCCATGGCGGGTCTCCGTCCGGGGGTACGGCGCGATCGAGGGAAGTCAGCCCAGCGTGCCGAGGGTGCCGAGCGGGATCGCCCCGTTACGGCGGTCACGCAGCATGCCGGCGATGGTCTGCCCGGTGGTGACCGGGTCGAGCGGGTAGAGCAGGGTCTGGTCGACCTGGGCGTATGCCGCGAGCCAGCGGTCGGCGGCGCGGGCCAGCACGACGCACACGGGCGGCGGTGTGGCGTACTCGTCCTTGGTCTGCCGGGCGATGCCGAGACCACCGGCCGGAGCGGCCTCGCCGTCCAGCACCATCAGGTCGATCTCGTATTTGTCCAGGAGGATGCGGCACTCTTCCCAGGTCGCGGCGTCGGTGAACTCGACCCGCAGGTCGGCGGCCGGGCGGACGCCGATGGCCAGCCGAATCTTGTCGCGAACCGCCTTGTCGTCGCTGTAGAGCAGGACGGTGTATTGGTCTGGTGCGTCGCTCATGGATGGCCCCGGTTCACGCTCGTAGGTGCCCGCTGATCGTAGCGAACCCGTCATTCAGTGTCCGTCCGCGGTCGATTCGCTGCGGCCTCCTCTGTGATCTTTGTTGCAGCCGCGACGGCCGCCCGGGCCTGCTCCGCCTCGGCCCGGTCGAGGGCGCGGTCGATCCGCCGGGCCTCGCGCTCGGACTGCCGCATCCACTGGATGACCAGGATGCCCAGCATGGTGACGCTGACCAGCTCGCCGCCGGCCCACAGGATGCCGCCCGCGGTGACCTGGTCGCTCCACGGGTTGGACCAGGCCAGATGCAGGCCGGGGTAGTAGTCGCCGGCCAGCAGCGTCTTGTCCTGCATGATCGTCAGCCCGAGCACGGTGTGGAACGGCACCGACAGCACCATGAGCAGCGCGCGGCCCGGGTAGGGCCAGCGGTTGGGCAGCGGGTCGAGGCCGAGCAGTGGCCAGAAGAACAGGCACCCGGTGACGATGAAGTGGATGTGCGTGAGCTCGTGCAGCCAGTCGTTCTCGAGGGTCAGCTTGTAGAGCCCGGTGAAGTAGAGCGCGAACGGGTTGGCGATGAAGATGCCGAACGCGACCAGCGGAAACGTCAGCACGTGGACGAGGCGGCTCTGCAGAAACGCGAGCAGTTTGCGCCGCGGTCCCTTCCGCATCGTGCGCAAAGCCAGCGTGACCGGCGCGCCGAGGGCCAGGAAGATCGGCCCGACCATGGCCAGGACCATGTGCTGGACCATGTGCACCGACAGCAGGGTGTCGTCGTACGCCTCGATGCCGGTGACCGTGACCACCGCGATCGAGCCGAGTCCACCGACGACGAACGCCACCGTGCGGCCGGGCGGCCAGTGGTCGCCGCGTTTGCGCAGGCGGTAGACGCCGTAGCCGTACAGCGCGCCGGAGACCAGCAGGAAGAGCGCGACCAGGCTGGTCAAGTGGATCTGCGTGAAGATCTCCGCAGGCGTGAACGGCGGGAGGACAGTATCCCCTCCCGCGTCCGCCAGCGGAGGCAATTCGGCAAGCAGCACCACTTGAGGCTAGGCCTATCCGGTGTCCGCGCGTTCTACCGGGCTGCGAGTCTTGCCGGATTCCACCCCCCGCGGCACGCATGCCTGATCGCGGGGCAATAATGAGCCCGTGACAGCGGCCTCAGCCATCGACAAGAGCCGGATCCACTCGCTGACCCGACCCAACATGGTCAGTGTCGGGACGATCGTGTGGCTCTCGAGTGAACTCATGTTCTTCGCGGCCTTGTTCGCGATGTACTTCTCGATCCGCGCGGCGGACTACCACATGTGGCAGGTTCATACGCCGAGCCTGAACGTTCCGTACGCGACGGCCAACACGATCGTTCTCGTGCTTTCGTCGGTGACCTGTCAGCTGGGCGTCTTCGCGGCCGAGAAGGGCGACGTGTTCGCGCTGCGGCGCTGGTTCACGATCACCTTCGTAATGGGCTTGATCTTCGTGCTCGGCCAGGCGAACGAGTACCGCAGCCTGGTCCACGACGGCGTCAAGCTCAACGGCGACGGTTACGGCTCGATGTTCTACCTGACGACCGGCTTTCACGGCCTGCACGTCACCGGTGGCCTGATCGCCTTCATCGTCTACATGATCCGAACGACCATGGGCCGGTTCACCCCGGCTCAGGCGACCTCGGCGATCGTCGTGTCGTACTACTGGCACTTCGTGGACGTCGTGTGGATCGCGCTGTTCTCCATGATCTATTGGCTGCAGTAAGACCCACGACGACGTCCATGAGCATCAGGTCGAAATCCAGAGGGACACAACCCATGACTTCTGACTCCCACGCCAGGTGGCGTTTCCGGGGGGTGTTCGTCCGCCGAGGCGCGCCCAGCCGGACCCGCCGGCGGATCGGGGCGGCGGTACGCATGCTGGCCGCGCTCGCGCTGGCCGGCGGTGTCTACACCGCGTTCGCACCGGGCGCCTTCGCCGAGGACAACGGGCAGCAGCTCTCCACCACCGCGCAGGAGGGCAAGCAGCTCTTCGACAACAGCTGCATCACCTGCCACGGGCGCGACGCGCAGGGCGTTCCGGGCCGCGGCCCGAGCCTGATCGGCGTCGGTTCGGCCTCGGTACAGTTCCAGGTGAGCACCGGCCGCATGCCGATGACCCGCCAGGAGTCGCAGGCGGAGGAGAAGAAGCCGGCCTTCAACACCGACCAGACCAAGCAGCTCGCGCAGTACATCCAGGAACTGGGTGGCGGTCCGCAGCTGCCGGCCGGTCCGCTGACCGACAACCTCAGCGACAACCCCGACGCCCTGTCCAAGGGCGGCCAGCTGTTCCGGGTCAACTGCACCTCCTGCCACGGATACGTCGGTGCGGGTGGCGCGCTATCCTCGGGCAAGTGGGCTCCGGCCCTGCACAACGCCTCGGCGGAGACGATCTACGCGGCCATGCTGACCGGCCCGCAGAGCATGCCGGTGTTCGGTGACAACCAGCTCACGCCCGACCAGAAGCGCGAGATCATCACCTACATCACCACGCAGCTGCAGCAGGACAAGGACCCGGGCGGCATCTTCAACCTGGGCGGCTACGGCCCGGTCACCGAGGGCATGGCGATCTTCGGGGTCGGCATCGTCATCCTGGTCTTCACGGCGCTCTGGATTGCGGGGAAGTCATGACGACGACGCACCACGACAACCCGTCGGGCGCCCAGCCGGTGGACGTCAGCGACCCGCGGCTGTCCCGGTTCGACATCCTCAAGGAAGGCGCCCGGCGCGACGAGATCGAGATCGTCACGTACGAGTCGCAGTTCCACGGGCACAACTCGAAGGCGGAGCGGCGGGTCGTCCGCAACATCGCGTTCCTGTTCCTGCTCTCCGGGCTGGCCGCGCTGGTCTTCCTGGTCGCGTACATCTGGTGGCCGTGGCGGTTCGAGCTCGGCAACTCGATCAACGACTACTACACGCCGGTCCTCGGCATCTCGCTGGCGATCTCGCTGCTGTCGCTCGGCTTCGCGATCCTCTCCTGGGCCAAGAAGCTGCTGCCGCACGAGGTGTCGATCCAGCAGCGGCACGACAAGCCGTCGCCCCCCGACGAGCAGCTGATCACCGGTCAGACCATGCTCTTCGTGGCCGACGAGCTGGGCGTGCAGCGCCGGCCCCTGCTCAAGGGCGCGATCGGTCTCGGCCTGGCCCCGCTGGGCCTGGTCGCGGCCGCGCCCCTGATCGGTGGCCTGATCCAGAACCCGCACCGCGACCCCGAGCCGATGATGTTCCACACCGGCTACGACCCGGTTCCGCAGGGCGGCAAGCTGGTCCGGCTCACCCGGGACGACGGCACGCCGATCCGCCCCGAGGACGTCAGCACCGGCGGTCAGATGACGGTCTTCCCCGGCATCCCCGGCGGCGCGACCAATGAGTACGCCGACTCGCCGACCCTGCTCATCCACCTGCGCGACGACGCCGCCGCGAAGGCCCGGGCGGCAGCCGACGGTGACCACCGCAACAAGGACTCGATGTGGAGCAACTACGTTGCCTACTCGAAGATCTGCACGCACGCGGGTTGCCCGGCCAGTCTGTACGAGCAGCAGACCAACCGTCTGCTGTGCCCGTGCCACCAGTCGCAGTTCAACATCATCGACAACGCCCAGCCGATCTTCGGTCCGGCGACCCGGCGGCTGCCTATGTTGCCGATCACCGTGGACGCCGAGGGCTACTTCGTGGCAAAGTCCGACTACAAGGACACCGTCGGACCCGATTTCTGGGAGCGGCCATGAAGCGCCGGAAGTTCGACATCTCACAGGCGCCCGCAAATCTCGCGAAGGGTGTCGACGAGCGGTACCAGGCGGCGACCCCGCTCCGGGCCCTGCTCAACAAGGTCTTCCCGGACCACTGGTCGTTCCTGCTGGGCGAGATCGCGCTCTTCTCGTTCATCATCCTGCTGCTGACCGGCACCTTCCTGACCCTGTTTTTCGACCCGTCGATGAACGAGGTCACCTACAACGGTGCGTACCCGGCTCTGCGGGGCATCAGCATGTCGGCGGCCTACGAGTCGACCCTGCACATCTCGTTCGAGGTGCGCGGTGGTCTGTTCATGCGCCAGATGCACCACTGGGCGGCGCTGCTGTTCATGGCGTCGATCGTCATCCACATGGCCCGCATCTTTTTCACCGGCGCCTTCCGCAAGCCGCGCGAGGCCAACTGGGCTATCGGTGTCATCCTGTTCCTGCTCGGCTTCCTGGCCGGCTTCACCGGATACTCGCTTCCCGACGACGGCCTCTCCGGCACCGGCCTGCGCATCGCCTCGGCGATCATGCTGTCGATCCCGGTCGCCGGCACCTGGCTGTCGGCGTCGGTCTTCGGCGGTGAGTTCCCGGGCCACCTGATCATCGGGCGGTTCTACATCGCGCACGTCCTACTGATCCCGGGCGGCCTGCTCGCGTTGATCAGCGTCCACCTGGGTCTGGTCTTCAAGCAGAAGCACACCCAGTGGCCGGGCCCGATGCGGACCAACACCAACGTGGTCGGCGAGCGCATGTTCCCGAGGTACGCGCTCAAGCAGGGCGGCTTCTTCATGAGCGTCTTCGGCGTGGTCGCGCTGATGGCGGGCCTGTTCCAGATCAACCCGATCTGGTTCTTCGGGCCCTACCGGGCGTCCGAGGTGTCCTCGGCGTCCCAGCCCGACTGGTACGTGATGTTCATGGACGGCCTGGTCCGTCTGATGCCGAACTGGCAGATCTACATCCCGATCGGCAACGGCTACAGCATCCCGCCGCTGTTCTGGCCGGCGGTTGTCGGCCTGGGCGCGCTCACCACGGTCCCGATGTTCTATCCGTTCATCGAGTCCCGGCGCACCAAGGACAAAAGCATCCACAACCTGCTGCAGCGCCCGCGTGACAACCCGGAGCGCACCGGCATCGGGGCGATGGCGTTCTCGTTCTTCATCGTCGCGACCGTCTCCGGCGGCAACGACGTGATCGCCGACAAGTTCCACATCAGCCTCAACGCGATGACCTGGGCCGGTCGCATCGGCCTGCTGATCATCCCGCCGCTGGCCTACTACGTCTCGGTGCGGATCTGTCTCGGCCTGCAGCAGCACGACCGCGAGGTCCTGGCCCACGGCGTGGAGACCGGCATCATCCGGCGCCTGCCCAACGGCCAGTTCGTCGAGATCCACCAGCCGCTCGGCCCGGTCGACGACCACGGCCACCCGGTCCCGATCGAATACGGCGGCTGGGTCGTCCCGAAGAAGATGAACCGCATCGGCGCCCTGGCGCCAGCAGTCAAGGGCTTCTTCTTCCCGGTCGAAAAGCCGGCCGAGGCCCCGGTCTCACCGGGCATGCCACCGGTCACCGCGCGCGAGGAGCGCGAGGAGATCACCTCCGGTCACTGAGCACGATGAGAAAGGCCC
>NZ_JBFBAD010000062.1:0-64956 GCF_040682075.1 Actinoplanes sp. NPDC051411
GCTGCCGATGCCGGTCGACTCGTTGCACGGGCCGCCCGGGCTGACACCGCAGTGCAGCGTGCCGAAGACCGAACTGCGGCCGTTGATGTCCTCCATGACGTCGACCTCGCCCGAGCCCGGCCACGACACCCCGGAGCGCAACGGCGCGCCGAGCATCCAGAACGCCGGCCAGTAGCCCGCCCCGTTGGCGGTGTTGACGTTGGGCTGCTGGAGGATCGACTCCATGCGTACCACGCCGCCGGGCGCCGCGCCGAAGGTCGCCGCCTGGGTCTCGACCCGGCCGGAGGTCCACCCGCCGCGCGGGTCGGAGCCGGAGTGGTTCGCCTGCAGCACCAGGTGTCCCTGGCCGTCGTAGTAGACGTTCGAGGTGCTGCTGGTCATCGTCTCGATCTCGCCGGTGCCGAACGTGCTGCCCGGCCCGGTGTCATATTTCCAGAGGCTCTGGTCGATGCCGGTGTTGGCCGCGCCGTTGAAGTCGTCGCTCCACGTCAGCGTGAAGCCGGCCGGCGCGCCCGGGACCGCGGCCTGGGCGTTCTCCGTTCCGACGACGGCGGCGGCCATGGGAAGGGTCGCCAGGGCGATCAGCGAGAGCGCTCTCTTCGACGTGATTCTCCAGCGCACGATGCGCCTCCGGGGATCGGGAATGCGGGGGTGGCTGAGATTCAAAGACATCGACGACTATGACGTTGTCAACGCCCGGCGAGGATCTCCGCCCGACCGCGCTCCGCCATTCGGCGGGAAAGGGCAGGCAGTGCTGGCGTCGGGCCGTCGCCTCGGCCAGTTCGAGAATCACAGCAACGCCGACGCGCATTACCTCGGCACCGGCCCGGCCCGTCTCCACTGGTCCCTGGTGATGGCGTGCACGGCGACCGGCTGGTCGTGTCCGGGCACGACGGTCTCGTGGTCGAAGCGGAGGCCCAACTTCTCCATCACCCGGGCCGACCGGTCGTTCCCGAGGTGGCGAATGCTGATGATCCGATCCAGGCCGCGCGAGGAGAACCCGAACCGTAAAGCGGCCCGAGCGGCCTCGGTCGCATAGCCGTGGCCCCACGCCGACCGGGCCAGCCGCCAGCCGACCTCGACCGCCGGCATGACCGACGGCAGGAAGTCGGGTACCGCCAGCCCGGCCCACCCGATCAGCTCGCCGGTCGACCGCAGTTCGATCGCGAACCGCCCGTAGCCGAGTTCCGCCCACTCCCCCTTCATCCGGTTCAGGCCGTCGGCGCTCTGCCGACGGTCACGGGTGGAACCGTCCAGGATGTAGCGCATGACCTCCGGGTCGGCATTGATGGCGGCTAGGAAGTCGAGGTCGTCGTCCCGCCACTGGCGAAGGGTCAGGCGCTCGGTGATCACCGGCGCATTCTCCACCTGCCGGGCCGAAGCTGGCCGCGCGACGGTGGTCAGGCGAGTTCGGCGGCGGCCGCCCGGCCGGTCTGGCGTCCGCTGAACAGGCAGCCGCCGAGGAAAGTGCCTTCCAACGAGCGGTAGCCGTGCACCCCGCCGCCGCCGAAGCCGGCGACCTCGCCCGCCGCGTACAGGCCGGGGATCGGCTGGCCGCCGGCGGCCAGCACCCGCCCGGAGAGGTCGGTCTGCAGGCCGCCGAGGGTTTTGCGGGTCAGGATGTTGAGGCGGACGGCGACCAGCGGGCCGGCCGACGGGTCGAGGATCTTGTGGGCGGGGGCGGTGCGGCTGAGCGAGTCCCCGAGGTACGACAGGGCGTTGCGGATGCCCATGACCTGGGCGTCCTTGCTGTAGCTGTGGTCCATTTCGCGGTCGCGGGCCTCGATCTGCCGCTGTACCTCATCCAGGCGAAGCAGGTCGTTGCCGACCAGCCGGTTCATGCCGGCCACCAGGTCGGGCAGGTTCAAGGCGCGTACGAAGTCGGCGCCCTTGTTCTCGAAGTTCTGGATCGGCCCGGGTGTCTGCCAGATGCGGGAGAGCAACTGGAGGATGTTCTTGTTGGTCAGGTCCGGGTTCTGCTCGGAGCCCGAGAGCGCGTATTCCTTGTCCACGATCTTCTGCGTGCTGATGAACCACGAGTAGTCGTAGCCGGTCGACGCGATCGTCCCGAGGGTGTGCAGCGTGTCGTAGCCCGGCATGTCGGGCGCCTTGAAGCGTTTTCCGGTGGCGTCGAACCACATCGACGACGGGCCGGGCAGGATGCGGATGCCGTGGTTGGGCCAGATCGGGGCGAAGTTGCGCACACCTTCGGTGTAGTGCCACATCCGGTCGGGGTTGACGACGCGGCCGCCGGTCTGTCCGGTGATGCCGAGCATGCGGCCGTCGACGTGCGCCGGCACGCCGGTGACCATGAACTTGGGCACCGGGCCGAGGCGGGCCGGCCAGTTCTGGCGCACGAGGTCCTGGTTGCCGCCGATGCCGCCCGAGGTCACGATCACGACCGGGGCCTTCAGGGAGAAATCGCCGACTTCGACTCGCGAACTCGGGGTGCCGCGGGCCGCGCTGCTCGGTTCCAGGACCTTTCCGCGTACGCCGGTGACCGCGCCACCCGTCCTCACGATCTCGTCGACCCGATAGCGGAACTTGAAGGTGACCTGGCCGGCGGCCGCGCCGTCGCGCACCTTCTTCACGAACGGTTCGAGGACGGCCGGGCCGGTGCCCCAGGTGACGTGGAAGCGTGGCACCGAGTTGCCGTGCCCGTCGGCCAGGCCGCCCCCTCGTTCGGCCCAGCCCACGAGCGGGAACCACTGCATGCCGAGCCCGGCCAGCCAGGCCCGTTTCTCGCCCGAGGCGAACTGCACGTACGCCTGCGCCCACCTGTAGGCCCAGTAGTCCTCGCCGGCCGGGTCGTCGACGCCGCGGTCGAATCCGGCCGCGCCCTGCCAGTCCTGCCAGGCCAGGTCGTACGAGTCCTTGATGCCCATGAGGTGCTGCTCGGCCGAGTTGACGAGGAACAGCCCGCCGAACGCCCAGTAGGCCTGCCCGCCGAGACTGGCCTCGGGCTCCTGGTCGAGAAGCAGCACCTTGCGCCCGGCCGCGATCAGTTCGGCGGTGGCGACCAGTCCGGCCAGCCCGTGCCCGATGACGATCGCGTCGGCGTCGTCGGCCGCCGCGGCCCCGAACGCGGGCGCCCCCGCCGTGGCGACGGCCAGTCCGGCGGCGACTCCGCCGGCCGCGGCGAGGGCCGTGCGACGAGTGAGACCAGGCTCCATGACCACTCCTGACGTGAGGTTGTTTCGCGTTTGCGATATAGAGGATCACGTCGATGGGTGCCGCGATAGTGGCCTACAACCGGACGGGAAGACTTTGTGGATCGCCCACAACGCGAGGAAGCATGAAGGAACCGGGCGTCGCGCAGGTAGGCGGCGTCCACGTAATAGCGTTCTGATGATGGACGTCCGGCTCTCGACCCAGGCCGCCCCCGACCGGATCACCAACGAAGACGGCGTGCTGGCGATCGGCGCCCTGGTCGCTGTTTTCGACGGCGTCACGCAGCCGTCGACGGTGGACAGTGGCTGCAGCCATGGCCCGGCCTGGTATGTGCGCCGCCTCGCCGCAAGACTCGCGCTCGCCTACGCGGACGCACCCGAAGATCCCCTGCCCGACCTGCTGGCCCACGCCATCGGCGACGTCGCCGACGAGCACCGCGCCACGTGCGACCTCACCCGGCCGGCGACTCCCGCGTCGACGGTGTGCATGCTCCGTGAGGGGCGGGACCACATCGACTACCTGGTGCTCTGCGACAGCACGCTCGTCCTCGACTGCGGCGAGAGGACTACCGCCGTCACCGACAACCGGATCCACCAGGTCATCGCGCGGACGCGGCCGGAAACCGTCGCCGGCTCGGAGGCCACGGTAAAGCCTGTCACCGTGGCGAAGTGGCGGCACACCAACCAGCGCGACGGCTACTGGATCGCAGCCGCCAACCCGCAGGCCGCGCACCACTCGGTTACCGGCCGCGCGCCGCTTTCCGGGCCGGATCGGGTTCGACGTGCGGCACTGCTCACCGATGGCGCCGCCGCCGCGGTGGACCAATTCCGCCTGTTCGACTGGGCCGGCCTGCTTGACGCCCTCGCCAGCAGCGGACCAGCCAAGCTCATCGGCCGGATCCGCTCCGCCGAGGCAGCCGCCGTCCTCGACGACGCCCGCCTGCGCTACAAGCGATACGACGACGCGACCGCCGCCATCTGCCTGTTCGAAGACACCGACCGCCGCCTCCTCCGCCCGCACGTGCGTCGGGACATCACGGGACCGTGAATATGGTCAGAGGTAATCCCACCTATTTACCCGGAAAGTGAGTATTTCTTCCCTACGCTGGGTGCCGTGCACCAGCCCGAACACTCGCACTCGGGGAAGGATCAACCACCGATGAGAAAACGTCTCCTGCTCGCCTCGGCCGGCGCCATGGCCGCCGCGCTGGCCAACGCCGCCCCGGCGGTCGCCGCCGGCGGGGCCGAGGTGACCCGTACGGCACCCGCTGGAGTGATCAAGACTTGCGTTGACAACAAGACCGGCGCTGTGCGCTGGGTCAACTCGAGTACGGCGAAATGCCGGACCGGCGAATGGATGATGTCCTGGAACTCGGCGGGGCCCACCGGCCCGGACGGGGCTCCGGGGGAGGCCGGTCCTCAGGGGCCGCCCGGGGAGACCGGTGCGACCGGTGCGACCGGCCCCCAGGGTCCGGCTGGTGTGGCCGGTCCTCAGGGCCCGGCCGGGGAGACCGGTGCGGCCGGTCCTCAGGGCGCCACCGGCCCGGTCGGCCCTCAGGGCTGGCCCGGTCCGGCCGGCCCACAGGGTCCACAGGGCGACACCGGTGGGCTGATCCTCGAGCGGGAGAGTTATCCGCTGTCGGGTGGCCTCCCCTCGTACACGGTCAGCTGTGCCCATGCGGAGGCCGATGCCATCGTCGGGTCGGTCACCTTGGACGAGTCGGAGGGCGCGACTTTGACCGGCAGCTACCAGGATCCGGCCAACGCCAGGAACTGGGTGTTCACCTTCTCCCAGGCGCTGGAGGCCGACGGTACCGCGTATATCACCTGCGCAAGGGTGCCCAGGCTGGCCCTCCCGTAAGGGCGCCGGGCCGATCGGTCAGTGGTGCGCCTCGGCCAGGGCGCGGCGGACCCGGGCGCTGAGCGGGGCCGGCTCGGCGTCGATCCGGGCCGCCGTGCCGGCGTCCAGGAGTACGGCCGGTGGGTGGGCTGGGCGGCGCGACAGCATCTCCGCGCGCCGGCCGGCCGGTGGGCGGCCGGCCGCCAGCGACGCCCGCCGGCCCGGGCGCCCAGGTCGTCGGCCGGATATCCGGCGCGCTGGGAGTCGCGCCGGCTGATCGCGTAGAGGGCCGCCTGGAGCAGCCGGGCGGCGTTCGATAACCAGTCAGGTGACGGTCACGTCGAGGACGCGCCGGTCCCGTGGCTCGGGCTTGTTTTCCCAGGAGCGCCGCTGTTCCAGGGTCACGGTCGCGCGGCCCGGATGCCGGCCCTCGACGACGGCGATCTCGTCGGCGCTGGCCCCGGGCGGCCGGCCGTCGATCTCCTCACGCGGCGCCGGTCCGACCGAGACCGCCACGGCGTCGCCGGTCACGTGGTAGCTCCAGCGGTAGCCGGCCGTACCCAGGCCGGGCAGGCGCACCGTGGTCCGCTCGCCGACCCGAAGTGTGACTTCCACCCGACCTCCCCGCAGAACGGAATCGTCAGACCGCGGCCGGAAGGTTCGCCGACGAGAAGGCGCGGCCGTCGTCGGTGACGACGGCCGATTGATATCCGTCGGCGGCCCGCTGGGCGAGCCACGAGATGCCCGCCTCGCCCATGGCGAGGGCGGCGGTCGCATAGGCGTCGGCCATCGAGAGATCAGGACCGACGACGGTCACGCTGCGCAATCCACGCGCGGGCTTTCCCGTACGCGGGTTGACCACGTGATGGCCCCGCTCGTACGTGCCGGACGTCGCGACCGCACCCTCGGTGACCGCCAGCACCCAGCTGATCTTGTCGGCCTCCCACGGGTGCCGGATGCCGACCCGCCACGGTTCGCCGTCCGGGTTGCCGCCGCGCATGCGGATGTCGCCACCGGCGTTGATGTAGTGACGGGTCGAGCCGGCGTCGGCCAGCCGGGCCGAGGCGACCTCGACCGACCAGCCCTTCACGTAGCCGGACGGGTCGAGCGAGCCGCCCGCGTATGCGTCGAAATAGCCGTCGGTGTCGCGCCACAGGTCGGCGCAGACGTCGAGCACGTGCCGCATGTCGGGCGAGCAGCCGGCCAGCGTGATCTCGCCGCGCTGCAGGCGGCAGACCTCACTCTCCGCCTTGTACGTGCTGAACCGGCGGTCCACCTCGTGCAACCAGTCGCACACCTCGGCGATCATGTCGCGGAGCTGCTCAGGGGGCTGGTCGTCGGCCAGTTCGATGCTGACGACCGTACCCATGACGTGTTCGACGTGACGCACGAGGCGTGACCCTACGCCTTGGCGGCGTCCAATGCCGATTGAAGCGACTTGAGGTAGGCCGCGCTGGTGTAGGTCGCCCCCGAGACCGCCGCGATCTTGTCGCTCTGCGCCTTCAGGACCTCCTGCTTGAGCGCCGGGATAGCCCGCGGGTTGATGGTCGCGCTGTCGCCGGCCAGCGGGTACGTCGCCGCCACATCGGTGATCGTCCCGCCGTCGATCTTCAGCGTGACCTGGATGGCGCCGTACGGGTATTGGATCTTCTTGCCCTGGATGTCGCCGTCCTTGAGGCCGGACTTGGCGGCCTCCTGTTTCTTCGCCGGAGCCTTCGCCTTGTCTTTGTCCTTGGACGCGGCGGACCCGGCCGGGGACGGCGAAGAGTTGTCGGCCACGTCGACCGGAGGCGGCGCTTCGGCGACCGGGGCCGCCGTCGGCGTCACGCTCAGTCGCACCCCGATGATCAGGGCGGCGCCGGTCAGGGTGCCGACGGCGGCTGCGGTACTACGTCGCATGACAGGAACTCCCGAAAACTAGAACTCGAAGGGGTCGAGGTGGAGCTGGCTCTCCGGAACATCGAGCTCGCGCAGCGTGCCGACCGCGGCCCCGACGAGACCGGGCGGCCCGCAGAGGTAGACGTCGCGGCGGCTCACGTCCGGCACCAGGCCGAGCAGGCCCGGCGGGGTGAACAGGCGGCGCGGGCCCGGGTCGTTGCGGGAGCCGACGATGTAGCGCACCCAGGCGTCCCGGCGCTCGGCCAGCTCCTCGAGCTCGCCGCGGAACACCAGCTCGTCGGGCCGGCTCGCCCGGTAGATCACGATCGTGTCCGGCGGCATGTCCTCGAGCAGGGCCCGGATCGGGGCGATGCCGCTGCCACCGGCGATCAGCAGGGCTCGGCGCCGGGTGCGCCGCTGCGCGGTGAACACCCCGAACGGCCCGGCCGCCCACACCGGCGTCCGCGGCTTCATGTCGGCCAGCCGCGCGGTGTGGCCGCCGACCGCGGTCACGGTCAGCCGCAGCCACTCCTTGTTCGGCGCCGCGGAGAGCGAGAACGGGTGGGACTGCCACCAGCCGTTGCGGGTCAGGAACCGCCACCGCATGAACTGGCCGGCCTGGGCGGGCAGCTTGTCGAGCTTCTTGCCGTCGATGTAGATCGAGAACGTGTTGGTGCCCTCGGTGACCACCTCGGCGACCTCGAACCGGTGCCGGGAGTTGAGCCAGAGCGGCTCGATCAGCCGGCCCCAGACCAGCGCCGAGATCACCAGAGCGCTGAGCCCGGGCCAGAACACCGAGGAGAACCGGCCGCTGAGGTCGGCCCCGGTCGCGACCTGGTGTCCGTAGCCGAGCAGCAGCACCAGGTAGCCCGCGAAGTGCAGCAGGTGCCAGAACTCGTACGGCAGCCTGGAGCGGGCGAACCGGATCGAGGTCAGCGAGATCACGACCAGGATGCCGGTGGCGATCACCGCGTTCATCATCTTGGGGAACGTGGTGATGATCATCCAGCCCTGCGACACGACGCCGCTCTCCGCGGTCAGCGCGTAGCCGTAGACGATCAGCACGATGTGCCCGAGCACCCCGACGACCAGCGAGGTGCCCAGCCAGCGGTGCCAGCGCAGCAGGTCACGCGCGCCGACCCACTCCTCGAGCCAGGAGACCCGGCTCATCATGAGCAGCTGGATGAACAGGATGTAGCCGGAGACCAGACCGGTGATCCGGCCGGCCGCGAGCATCGTCGTGGCGGCGTCGTTGACCGAGCCGCCCGGGGTGTCGAACAGCCAGAGCGAGACGGTGGTGGCCAGGCCGGAGAAGAACAGCAGGATGGTCAGCAGGCGGTTGCCGGAGAGCGCCTCGGCGGGCGGGCGGTCGTCCGGGATCGGCGGTTGCGCCGGGCCGCTGGCCTTCCAGCCGCTCGGGTCGGTCTGCGACTCCTGCACGATGTCGCTGCGGCGGTAGGGGTCGTCGAAATACGGATCCTGCGGATCGGCCCAGCCCGCCGGTGCCGGCTGATCGTCGATGTCCGGTACGGCGTACGCGTCGTCGAGACGCGCGCCGGGGTCGTCGCCCCACGGGTCGGCGGCCGGCCGGGACCGCTCGGCATCGTCGTCGCGGCGCCGGGGCCGCGGCTCGTCGAGCTGGACCGCCGAGAACTGGCCCGAGTCGGGCCGCAGCGCGTCGTAGGCCCCGGCGTCCCGCCGCACCTCGAACGAGCCGGTGTCCTCGCGGCGCGCCCGGAACGAACCGCTCTCCTCGCGCCGCGCCTCGAACGAGCCGGTGTCCTCGCGGCGCGGCTCCGGCCGCCGCCGCTCGTAGGACCCCGTGTCGTAATCGTCGCGGCGGGGCCGGGCGGCCTCGAACTCGTCGCCGCGCGGACGCATCGGCTCGAAGTCGTCGCCCCGCGGGCGGACGGTCTCGAACTCGTCGCTGCGGGGCCGGATCGAGGCGAACTCGTCGCTCGGCGGCCGGACCTCGGAGTACATGCCGGTCGGGTCGGAGTATTCGGACGCATCGGATCGCGGGCGGACGGAGTCGAACTCGTCGGTGCGGGGACGGACGGCGTCGAAGTCGTCGACCGGCTCGGTGGTCTCCCACCCGCCGGACGGATGCCGGTTCCAGGAGTCGTCGCGCCGGGGCCGGGCGAACGAATCCTCCTCGTCGGGCATGGCCCGCAAGTCGGCGAAATACCGCTCGTCGTCGTCCTCGGCCGAGCGCTGATCTTGAGGGCTCGGGAACACGGGCGGTCGCTGCGCCACGTCCTCAGCCTCCAGACGGTCGTCGTGGGCGTCGTCCGCCACCCCCTGCGGCGAACGTGACGACCCGGTCTCGGGAGCCGTCTGGCTGTTGTACGCAGCCGGGACCGGCATCGCTCAAGCCGGGGGAGAAAAATCCCGGGCCGGGCGCCGGGTTACGGTCTCGACGTGCAAACCGACAACCCCGACCTGGTCACGGTCGTCGGCGTCGGCGCCGGCGGGTGGGCGGACCTCGGGCGTACGCCCCAGGAGGCGCTGCTCGCGGCGCAAGTGATCTTCGGCAGCGACCGGCAACTCGATCTGCTCCCGGCCGAGGTCGCCGCCGAGCGGGTCGCCTGGCCGTCGCCGCTGCTCCCGGCCCTGCCCGACCTGCTCGAGGCGCATGCCGGCCGGCGCCGGGCGGTGCTGGCGAGCGGCGATCCGATGTTCCACGGCATCGGGGCGACGCTGGTGCGGCTGCTCGGCGCCGCGCGGGTGCGGGCCCTCCCCCACCCGTCGTCGGCGTCGCTGGCCGCCGCCCGGCTGGGCTGGCCGCTCGCGACGACCGAGGTGGTGAGCCTGGTCACCGCCGACCCGGCGGTGCTGCGGCGGGCGCTCAACCCGGGACGGCGGCTGCTCGTGCTGGCCCGCGACGCCGGCACCCCGGCCCTGGTCGCGTCGCTGCTGACCGGCTGTGGCTACGGCGAGGCCACGGTCACCGTTCTGGAACAGCTCGGCGGCCCGGCCGAGCGCGTGGTCGCCGGGACTGCCGCCTCCTGGGAGCATCCGCCCGGCGATCCGCTGGCGGTGCTCGCCGTCGAATGCGGCGACGGGCCCCGCGTCGCGGTCGTGCCGGGACTTCAGGACGACGCGTACGAAAATGACGGACAACTCACGAAGCGTGAGATTCGCGCGGTGACCCTGGCCGCGCTGGCGCCCGTGCCGGGCGCCCTGCTCTGGGACGTCGGCGCGGGTTCCGGAAGCATCGGCATCGAGTGGATGCGCAGCCACCCGTCCTGCCGGGCGATCGCGATCGAGTCGCATTCCGCCCGGGCCGCTTCCATCCGGCGCAACGCTTCGGCCCTGGGAGTCCCCGGTCTGCGGGTCGTCGAAGGCGCGGCGCCCGCTGCCCTGGCCGGGCTGCCGACGCCGGACACGGTCTTCGTCGGCGGCGGCCTGACCCGCGACGGCGTGCTCGACGCCTGCCTGGCCGCGCTGCCGCCGGGCGGCCGCCTGGTGGCCAACGCGGTGACGTTGGAGACCGAGGCGGTGCTGGCCGCTGCGTACGGCAAGCTGGGCGGTGACCTGACCCGCGTCGCGGTGAACCGCGCCTCGCCGGTCGGCGGATTCACGGGATGGAGACCGATGATGCCGGTGACGATCTGGTCGGTGACCCGATGACGGTCCACTTCATCGGCGCCGGCCCGGGGGCCGCCGATCTGATCACCGTACGCGGTCAGCGCCTCCTCGCAGACAGCCCGGTCTGTCTGTACGCCGGCAGCCTTGTGCCCACGGAACTGCTTTCGGTGTGCCCGCCGGGCGCCCGCCTGATCGACACCGCCCGGCTGACCCTCGACGAGATCATCGCCGAGATGGTCACGGCCCACTCGGCCGGCCAGGACGTGGCCCGCCTGCACTCGGGCGACCCGTCGGTGTTCAGCGCGGTGGCCGAGCAGATGCGCCGCCTCGACCTGGCCGGCGTCCCCTACGCCGTGGTCCCGGGCGTGCCGGCGTTCGCCGCCGCGGCGGCTTCGCTGGGCCGCGAACTGACCGTGCCCGAGGTCGCCCAGACGGTCATCCTGACCCGGACCGCCGAACGCGCCACCGCCATGCCCCCGGGCGAGGATCTGGCGACGCTGGGCGCCAGCCGGGCGACGATGATCCTGCACCTGGCCGTCCAGCGCATCGACGCCGTGGTGGCCGACCTGCTCCCGTCCTATGGTCCGCAATGTCCGGTCGCCGTGGTCGCGCGGGCGAGCCGTCCCGACGAGTTGATCGTGCGCGGCACGCTGGCCGATATCGCCGAGCGGGTGAAGGCGGCCGGCGTCAGGCGCACGGCCGTGATCGTGGTCGGGGCCGCCTTGACCGCCGCCCAGTTCCCCGACAGCCACCTCTACTCAGCCGGCCGATGCCGAAGCTGACCGGGTTCTCGGCGGTGGGCCGATGCCGGAGGTGACCGGCCGCCCCCGGGTGCTGATCCTGGGCGGCACCAGCGAAGGCCGCCGCCTGGCCGCGGCACTCGCCTCCGCGGCCGGCACCCCCTACAGCGTGATCAGTTCGCTGGCCGGGCGGACGTCGAAACCACTGGAGATCGCCGGCGACGTGCGGATCGGCGGGTTCGGCGGGACCCGAGGGCTGGTCGACTACCTGACGGCCGAGCGGATCGACGCCGTCGTCGACGCGACCCACCCGTTCGCGGCGACGATGACCCGGCACGCCGTCGACGCGGCGGCTCAGACCCGCACACCACTGCTCGTTCTGCGGCGGCCCGGATGGGTCGAGGAGGGCGGGGACGACTGGCGGCGCGTACGGGATCTGACCGAAGCCGCCGCCCTTCTCCCCCGCCTGGGGGACCGCGTTCTTCTCACCACCGGGCGACAGGGCATCGCCGATTTCGCCCGGGTCGAGGGCGCCTGGTTTCTGTCACGATCGGTCGAGAAGCCGGTGCCGCCGATGCCGCGGGGGCTCGAGACCGTGCTCGACCGGGGGCCGTTCACCCTCGACGGCGAGCGGCGGCTGTTCCGCGAGCGGGCGATAAACGTGCTGGTCACGAAGGACAGTGGTGGGCCGGCACCGAAGCTGGCGGCGGCCCGGGAGCTGCGGATCCCGGTCATCGTCGTCGACCGGCCGCCGATCCCCCCGGCCCCGGCGGTGACGACCGTCGAGGAGGCGGTCGAGTGGCTGAAAACGGCACTACCCAAGGTTGCCCGGCGGTGACACGCTCGGGGGCATGCCTGGCCGTCAGCTCTCCCAGGATCTCGCCGCCGTGCGCGCGCTGGTGGCCGATGGGCGTGACCGGCTGCGGGAGGCGACCGGCGACCTCGACCAGTTCTCGCTGAATTCGGCCCGGCGCCGGCTGGTGGAGGTCGACGAACATCTGGTCATGGCGGCGAGCGGACTCGGCGGCTGGTCCCGGGTGCTGGTCGGCACGCCGGCGATGCTGCTCGCCGCCGCGGCGACCGCGCTCGTGGCCCGGGCGCTGGGGTTCTCGACCTTCTGGGTGGTCGCCTGCGCCTGGGTGGCGGCGGTGCTGGTCGAATATCCGGTGCGCAAGTGGACGGTCACCCGGCTCGCGCCCGGGCTGGGCCGTCGCCGGCTGGCCCGGGCCGCGGTGACGGTCGAGCCGAGCAGCCCGCGCGACCTGGCCGGGCTGCCCGGGGCGCTGGCCGGCGCGCGCATCCGGCTGGTGTCGGCGATCCTGCGCGCGTCCGGTTCGAGGCACTGGCAGCCGGCATACCTGGCCCACCTGGCCGCGGAGAGCGCGACCTTCGGACGGCTGGCCGCGGCCGACACCCTGCTCTGCCAGGCGATCGACCACATTGAGCACTATCTGGCCGCCGAGACCAAGGAGCAGCCGTGAGCGACGACGTCTTCGGCGGCGAGGTCGAGCACCGGCTGCGCCGTGCGTCCGCCCGGGTGCGGGCGGCATCCTTGGACGCGCAGGCCCGCGACTGGGTCGCCGAGCGGCCCGACCGGGTCGGGTTCGCGCGGCTGGCGCAGGCCGACTACGAGATCGACCGGGCGGCCGGCCGGTTCGGCGCGGGCCTGCCGCCGCACTGGGGCCGGACGCTCGCCGGGATGCTCGCCGGGGCCGCGGTGTCGCTGACGATCCTGCTGACCGCTCGCCAGGCCGCTTCGCTGCCGGTCCTGCTGGCGGCGATCGGCGCCGGCCCGGTCGTCGCGCAGGCCGTGATCTCGTTCATCGGCCGTTTCCGGCCGCGGCCTACGCCCGGGCCGCCCGCGATCGATGATCCCTACTTCCACGGCGACCTGACCCGGCGCCTGGAGGCGTGCGCGGCCGCGGCCCGGGTCGACCGCTCGGAGGAGCACCGCGCCGCCGCCGACGACATCGGCCGCGCCCTGATCTGGCTGCCCGCCGCCCGGGCCGAGGAGTGAACGACCAGGACCCGCGGCTGACGCCGCGCTGAACCTGACCACGGGCAAGGTGATCGGCTCGCCGCACGCGTTCGGCGGGTCGAGGTAGAGACCGACGACGTCGCGGACCTTGGCAACGCGTTCCACGTCCGCGTCGGCAATCGTGCGAGGCCGGCCGGGCCGGGGCTCGTCCAATAATCCTTCGAGCCGCTCCGCGTGTTAGGTGAAACTCCCAGCTCCCCGGCGATCGCCCGTTCGGTGCCCCCGCAGCGTCCGCGCACGCCAGCACGCCTGAGCGCTTGACCGACGCCGCGACCAAGCGTTGGACCGCACCGCCCCGGTGTTGCCGTTGTTGCCCGGAACCCCGGCGCGGGCCGGCCACGATTACGTGCGGGTTCACGAAGTTCCGGCCCTACGTCGGGACCAAGACCGCCGACCAGATCCTCGGATCCATCGCCCGCTACCGCACACGCGTCAACGACTCACGGCACTAGTGTCCTGAGTCGTTAAATATGTGTCAGTGGGTACGGTGGGTTGATGCCTAACCCGGTGGCGGTGCCGATCGTGCTCACTGACGATGAGCGGGAGCGGCTGGGGGCGTGGTCACGGCGGCCTTCGTCGGCGCAGGCTCTGGCGTTGCGGTCGCGGGTCGTGCTGGCGTGCGCTGATGCGCCGGGTGCGCCGAACGGGCAAATCGCCGAGGATCTCGGGGTCTCGCGCAACATGGTCACCAAGTGGCGTAACCGGTTCGCTGCCGATCGGCTGGACGGTTTGCTGGACGAGCCACGGCCGGGCCGGCCTCGCACGATCGCCGACGCCGACGTCGAACGGGTCATCACCACGACTCTGGAAACCACGCCGAGAGATGCCACGCACTGGTCGACGCGCTCGATGGCGGCCGAGGTCGGCCTGTCCCAGACGGCGGTTTCCAGAATCTGGCGGGCGTTCGGCCTGCAGCCGCACCGGCAAGACGCGTGGAAACTGTCGAAGGACCCGCAGTTCATCGACAAGGTCCGCGACGTCGTCGGCTTGTATCTCGACCCGCCCGAACGCGCCGTCGTGTTGTGTGTCGATGAGAAGTCGCAGATCCAAGCTCTGGATCGCACTGCCCCGGTGTTGCCGATGCTGCCCGGTACCCCGCAACGCGCGAGTCACGACTATGTACGGGCCGGCACCTCCAGCCTTTACGCCGCTCTGGTTCTGACCACCGGCAAGGTGATCGGCAGTTTGCATGCCCGGCACCGGGCGATCGAGTTCAAGAAGTTCCTGCAAACGCTCGACCGTGAAGTCCCTGCCGACCTGGACGTACACGTGGTGCTGGACAACGCCTCCACCCACAAGACCCCGGCGATCAAACGCTGGCTCGCCGGACATCCCCGCTTCGTCCTGCGCTTCACCCCGACCAGCAGTTCCTGGCTCAACCTGGTCGAACGCTGGTTCGGTGAGCTGACCACCAAGAAACTGCAACGCGGCACCCACCGCAGCGTCCGGGCGTTGAACAACGACATCCGCGACTGGATCGGGAACTGGAACGACGACCCTCGCCCCTACGTCTGGACCAAGACCGCCGACCAGATCCTCGAATCCATCGCCCGCTACCGCGCACGCGTCAGCGACTCACGACACTAGCGGGTCTTGGCCAGCAGCTCGATGATCTCGGCGGTGGTGCCGAGTTCGCCGAGCATCGGGAAGATGCGGTCGACGCTGTTGGCGTGGGCGTCGGCGTTGATGTCGGTCATCGCGTCGGAGGCCAGCGTGACGTGGTAGCCGTGCTCGTGGGCCGCCCGCGCGGTCGACTCGACGCCGATGCTGGTCGCGATGCCGGTCAGCACGATCTGGGTGACCCCGCGCCGCCGCAGGTGCAGGTCGAGGTCGGTGCCGTAGAAGGCGCCCCAGTTGCGCTTGTGCACGATGATGTCGCCCTCGCCGCGGATGTCGTCGACGATGTCCTCGCCGCCGGCCGGACGCGGTGCGCTGCCGGACCGGCGGCCCTGGATGCGGCCGGGGGTGGCCTCGTCCGGGCCGGCGCCGACCTTCACCAGGACGACCGGCAGCCCGTGCGAACGGAACGCCTCCGCCAGCGAAGCCGTGCGGGCGACCACGTCGGCGGCCGGGATGGGGACGACCGGGGCGCCGACGATGCGCTCCTGCAGGTCGATCACGACCAGGGCGGTCTTCGGGTCCAGGGTGGAGACGGTCATGCAGCCGTACCTTTCGGTTGGGGTTCGCGCCCGACCCGGGATAGGGACGGGTCGACGAGGATCACCGCGAGCAGGAGTGCCGCGACGACGATCAGGAAAACCGCGAAGTGGTGCAGGCCGGCGGTTCCGGCACTCTGCCGGAAGAAGCTTCCGTACGCGGCGGACGCCACCATCGCCCCGAGGTACGCGAAGGTCCGCAGCAGCCCGGCCGACGCGCCCATCCGGGCCGGGTCGGCCTGGTAGTAGACCGCGTTCTGGTTGGCGAGGCTGTTCAGCCCCTGGGGCAGGCCGTTGACCGAGGCGATGAGCAGCGGCAGCCAGATCGGGCTGTGCGCGTCGAGCAGCAGCATCAGCACGCAGCCGACGACCTGGGAGGCCGCCCCGACCAGCAGTTTGGCCCGGAACTCCCGGCGCCGTCCGGTCAGCGTCGACACCCCGATGCCGACCAGCGACAGCGGCAGCAGGACCAGGCCGGCGTGGGAGGCGCTGAGCCCGCGGCCCGCTTCCAGCCACTGGGTGAAGCCGTAGAGCACGGCGTACGCGATGGTCTGGGCCAGCAGCGTCCGCACGTAGGTGAGGATCAGGGGCCCGTTGCCGCCGAAGACCCGCAGGTCGATGAACGGGTCGACGAACCGCAGTTCGCGCCAGCCGAAGCCGGCCGCGATCGCGACGGTGAGCGCGAGCAGCCAGATGTGCCCGGCCGTGGGCGACATCAGGAAGAGCATGAGGCTGGTCAGCATCCCGGCGAACAGCGCGATGCCGAGGTAGTCGAGCGGCGTGGTGCCGCCCTGACCGTGGTCGGCCTTGGGCAGCCGGAGCAGGCCGAGCACCAGGCAGGCGAGGGCGAGCGGAATGTTCACGGCGAAGATCGACCGCCAGCCGCCGAACGCGATCAGCAGGCCGCCGATCGTCGGGCCGATGACCACGATGGTCTGGGCGCTGACGGCGAGCGCGGTCAGTACGCCGGCCGGGCTGTCGAGCCCGGTGCGCCGGGACTCGGCGCGGATCAGGTACATCGCGGCCGGGTAGCCGGCGCAGGTGCCGATGCCGAGCAGGGCCCGGGCGGCGATCAGGACGCCGAGCGAGGGGGCGAGCACGCCGAGGACGCCGGCCACGCCGACCAGGGCGGTGCTGATCAGGTAGAGGCGGCGGGGGCCGTACCGGTCGACGAGCCGGCCGACCACCGGCTGGCCGGTCGCGGTGGCCAGGTAGAGCGCGGAGACCAGCCAGGCGGTCTGCGCGGGCAGGGCGTGAAACGCGACTCCGATCGGCACCAGCGCGACCGCGAGCGTCGACGAGTTGACCGGGTTGAGGACGGCGCCCAGCACCATCGGGGCGATCAGCCGGCGGTCGAAGCCCGGGGTGTCGGCCGTCGTCACAGCTCCACCAGCCGGTCGAGGAGCCCGAGCGCCTCGATGATGGTCTGCCGCTCGGCCTCGGTGTAGTGGTCGGTGAGCGAGCGGGCCAGCCACTCCTCGCGCTGCCGCCGGGAGCCGGCGATCGCCTCCCGGCCGGCCTCGGTGAGCGAGATCAGCTGCCGTCGGCCGTCGGCCGGGTCGGGCTGCCGCTGGATCAGGCCGTGTTCCTGGATCGCGGCGAGGGTGGCCGCCATCGACTGCGGCCGCACCCGTTCCAGGGTGGCGAGGGCGCTGGCCGAGGCGGGGACGCCCCGCTCGAGCCGGCTGAGCACCGACGTCTGCGACGGGGTGAGGTCGCCGAGCGCGGCCACCTCGCGCAGGCGGCGCCGCAGCCGGCTGAACACCGAGCGGATGTCCTTGGCCGCGCGCACCGAGGAAGCGGGGATCGTCTCCAAGCCACCCACGCTAATTTCTTCAGGTACACCTGTCCAGTTTTACCTGAACAGTTTTGACTGTCGTCACACTGCGGAATACTCGCCCCCATCGAACGACGTGGAGAGCGAGGACCGGATGCGGATCGTGATCGTCGGCGGGAGTGGGCGAGTCGGCCGGGCGGTCGTGGCCGTGCTCCGGCAGCGCGGCCACGACCCGGTGCCCGTGTCCCGGTCGAGCGGCGTCGACGCGTACACCGGCGAAGGCCTCACCGAGGCCCTGACCCGGGCCGACGCGGTTTTGGACACCACCCGCACGCCCTCGCTCGAAGAGGCGGCCGCGACCGACTTCCTGCGGACCAGCACCGGCAACCTGCTGGCGGCGGAGCGGGAAGCGGGCGTCAAGCTCCACGTCCCCGTGTCGATCATCGGGATGGAACGGGTGCCGGAGCTCGGCTACTACCGGGCCAAGCTGATCCAGGAGGAGACGATCCGGACCGGCGGGGTGCCCTACACGATGCTGCGGGCGGCCCAGTTCATCGAGTTCCTGCCGGCCATTCTGGCCGGCAACGTGCACGCCGGCGTCGCCCGGCTGCCCGCCTCCTACCTTCAGCCGATCGCGGTGGCCGACCTCGCCGAGATCCTGGCCGACGTGCTCACCGCGCCGCCGGCGAACGACATCGTCGAGGCGGCCGGGCCCGAGGCGCTGCCGTTGGACGAGATCGGGCGGCGCCTGCTCCCCGGCGTACGCGTCATCACCGATCCCACCGCCAAGCCGCTGTTCGGCGCCGCGCTGCCGGAGCGGGCGCTTCTGCCCGGGCCGGCGGCCCGGAAAGGGCGGACGTCACTCGCCGAGCAGCCACCGGTGGGGTAAGGCCAGCGCGCGGGCCTTGGCCGGGCCCCACGAGCCCGGTTCGTAGGAGATGATGCGCGGCCGGTTCTCCAGCAGCGGCGTGATCGTCTTCCAGGTGGCGGCGAGGCCGTCGGGGCGGGTGAAGAGGGCCCGGTCGCCGAGCAGCACGTCGTGGATGAGGCGCGAATAGGGCGGCAGCGGGTCGGCGTCGGGCAGTTGGGCGAGCGGCAGCTTCACCGCGGCCGGGTCGAGCTCCAGGGCCACGCCCGGCTTCTTGGCCAGCAGGGACAGGTCGATCTCGCCGGTGCCGGCCAGGGAGAACGACAACACGTTGGCCTGCGGCGGCAGATCCTTCAAGGGCTGCGAAGGGGTGCGCAGCACCAGGCTGACCCGTTGCTCACTGGCCGCCATCCGCTTGCCGGTGCGCAGCAGGAACGGCACGCCCTTCCAGCGCGGGTTGTCGATCCACATGCGCGCGGCGACGAACGTGTCGGTCGACGACCGCTTCGCGACGCCCTTGACGTTCTTGTAGCCGGCGAACTGCCCGAGCACCACCTCGGCCGGGTCGAGCGGGCGGAACGAGCGGATCACCTTTTCCCGCGCGGCCTGCAGGTCGTCGGCGCCCAGGCTGGCCGGGGGTTCCATCGCCACCTCGGCCGCGACCTGGAACAGGTGGGTGACCAGCATGTCGAGCACCGCGCCGGTGGCGTCGTAGAAGACCGCGCGGTCGTCGATGCCGAGCGTCTCCGGCACGTCGATCTGCACGCTCTCGATGTGCTCACGGCTCCACAGCGCCGCGAACGCCTGGTTGGCGAAGCGCAGCACGTGCAGGTCCTGCGTCGCCTCCTTGCCCAGGAAGTGGTCGATCCGGAAGACCTGCGACTCGTCGAGCACGCGGTGGACCTGGCGGTTGAGCGTGCGGAAGCTCTCCGGCGAGGTGCCGAACGGCTTCTCGTAGACCACGCGCGCCCCGTCGGAGAGCCCGTGCTGCCCGAGCGCCTTGGTGATCTCGGGGAAGGCGACCGGCGGGATGGCCAGGTAGTGCACGAGCTCGGCCGGCTTCCGGAACGAGGAGCGGGCGTCACTGATCACGTCGAGCAGGCTGCCCGGGTCATCCGAATTGAAGCCGCCTCCGGCGAACCGGAGCCGCTCCGCGAACGAGGACCACGGACCCTGCGCCGGCTTCGGGCCGAATTCCTCCAGCGCTTCCCGTACGCGGGAGCGGAAGTTCTCGTGCGAGACATCGCCCCGGCCGTTGCCGACCAGGATCCACTCGTCGGGCAGCAGGCCCTCGATCGCCAGGGTGTAGAAGGCCGGCAGCACCATCCGCCGGGCCAGGTCGCCGGTCGCTCCGAAGAGCACGAACACGGTCGGACCGGGAGTCGTCGCCATGGCCGCCAGTCTGCCCCGTCCGGCCCGCGCTTACACCGGTTGTGACTTGAACGTCCCGCGGTAGGCCTGCGGGGTGGTGCTCAGCCGCTGCGCGAAGTGGTGCCGGAGGGTCTGCGCGCTGCCGAACCCGGCCCGCTCAGCGATCGAGTCGACGCCGAGGTCGCTGTCTTCCAGCAGGTGCCGGGCCAGCAGCAGGCGCTGGCCGGTGAGCCAGTCGTGCGGGGTCGCGCCGGTCTCGTCGCGGAACCGGCGGGCGAACGTGCGCGGGGCCATGTGCGCCAGTTCGGCCATCGTGTCCACGGTGTGCAGGTGGTCGAGGGTGGCCAGCACGTGGTTGAGCACCGGCTGGAGGGTCTCGCAGCCGGCGGTCGGGATCGGCGTCTCGATGTACTGGGCCTGGCCGCCGTCGCGGTGCGGTGGCACCACCATCCGCCGGGCGATCATGTTGGCGACCGCCGAGCCCTGCTCCTGGCGGATCAGGTGCAGCCCGGCGTCGATGCTGGCCGCGGTGCCCGCGCTGGTCAGGATCCGGCCGTCCTGCACGTAGAGCACGCCCGGGTCGACCTGGGCGGCCGGATAGCGCCGGGACAGCTCGGCGGTGTGCCGCCAGTGCGTGGTGCAGCGGCGCCCGTCGAGCAGGCCGGCCGCCCCGAGCGCGAACGCCCCGGTGCACACGCTCATCACCCAGGCGCCTCGCTCGTGGGCCCGGCGCAGGGCGGCGCGCACCTCGGGCGACTCGTCACCGGTGCCGTACGGCACCACGGCGACGAGGTCGGCCTCGTCGGTGCGGGACAGGTCGGCGTGCACGGAGACGTCGAACCCGGCATGCGTACGCACGGGGGCACCGTCGGCCGAGCAGAGGGCGAAGTCGTAGCCGGGGAGGCCGTCGGCGGTGCGGTCGTAGCCGAACAGCTCGCACATCACGCCGAGCTCGAAGACGGCCACCTCGGGGAGAGCTATGACGGCCACGTTGCGAATCATGCTGCCTTCAGTCCTTTGAGGGGTGGTGGAGGGGGTGGTCGGACGGGATGTGACCGAGCGTACTTGGGGTTGGCAGGATTTAGAAGGTGTGTGGCATCTCTGCCACTGTCGACGCCGGGCGACGGCGAGAAGACTCGGTGTCATGGAAATCGTGCTGGCAATCTTCTTCCTCGTGATCACCGTCGCCGCCATCGCCGGCTGGACCGCCGACTCGCGCGACTACGCCGATCGGAAGCCCACGAACGAAGGATTCAGATCCGTGTAGTTGTTATTCATCCATCTATGTGAATGAATCGACGAGCCTTCCCCTTCCTGAACGGAGGTTCAGTCGTGTCATTCCGCACCCGGCTCGCCGCCCTCACCGCGGCGGCCACCCTGCTGACCGCGCTGGTCGCCACGGCACCCGCACAGGCCGCAACCGTCACCTACGGCCAGGACGTGTCCGGCTACCAGGGCAGCGTCAACTGGACGGCCCAGTGGAACGCCGGATCCCGGTTCGCCTACGTCAAGGCGACCGAGGGCAACTACTACACCAACCCGTCGTTCGCGCAGCAGTACAACGGGTCCTACAACGTCGGGATGATCCGCGGGGCGTACCACTTCGCGATCCCGAACGGGGCCGGCGCGGCCGCCCAGGCCGACTACTTCGTCGCCCACGGCGGCGGCTGGTCGAAGGACGGCAAGACGCTGCCGGGCGCGGTCGACCTGGAATACAACCCGTACGGCGCGACCTGCTACGGCCTCTCCCAGGCGAGCATGCGCTCCTGGATCTCGGCCTTCCTGAACGAATATCACGCGCGCACCGCACGGTGGGCGGTCATCTACACGACCACCGACTGGTGGACCAGCTGCACCGGCAACTACAGCGGCTTCTGGGCCAACTCGCCGCTCTGGCTGGCCCGCTATGCCAGCGCGCCCGGCACCCTGCCGGCCGGCGCGCCGACCTGGTCGATCTGGCAGTACTCGTCGACCGGCCCGTTCGCCGGCGACTCCAACCAGTGGAACGGCACCCTTGACCGGCTCAAGGTGCTGGCCTGCAACGGCGCCTGCTGAAGACGGCCGGGGCGGGCCCCCTCGGCCCGCCCCGGCCCCGCATCAGTTGTCCGAGGTCAGAATCGACTTCGGACGCATCGAAACCACCGGCGGCAACTGCTTGCCGGTGCGGGCGGCGAACGAGGCGGCGGCCGGCAGCGGCGAGCTGAACGGCTGCGGCGCGTCGGTGCAGAGCGTCCCCTTGGCCGGGAGCGCCCCGGTCAGCAGATAGTTGTCGATGGCGGCGGTCGCGCAGGCCCCGGTGCCGTACGCGGTGTGACCCCAGTTGTTACTGCTCAGCAGCCGGGCCGTCGGGTGCAGCCCGCTGGCCGCGACCGCCGAGTCGTAGTTGGTCGCCGGGTCCCACAGGCTGCCCACGTAGAGCATCGGCGACGCGGTGCGCTTGTCGAACGGCCCGTTGTAGGCGTCCTCGTCGCGGACCGTCCAGCTGTCACGGGCACACGGGCTGCTCAGCCAGCCCCACGAGCGTCCGAAGTAGGGCGCCTCCCGGTCGCGCTGGGCGGTCGCCGGCGACCAGAACGCGGCGTCGGCCGGCTCCAGCGTGTCGGTGCAGATGACGCTCAGCGAGGCTTCGGCGCCGTTGTCGTACGGGAAGTCGTAGCCCTTGCCCGCCTTCGCCGCATCGACCCGGGCCGTGAGCGCGGCCGTCGAACCGCCGTGCAACGCGTCCCACACCTCGGCCAGGATCTGGGTCACGTCGTCGCCCGCGGTCGAGCTGTAGAGCACGCTCTGGACACCGCTGACGAAGCCGGCATAGGTGAGCGTCTCCCCGTCGATGACCAGCGGCTTCTTCCGCAGCGCCTGCGCGATCTGGTCGAACTTCGTGAGCGGGTCACCACCGCCGGCGAAGGCGCAGTAGGACGGGCCGGCCCGGCCGCACCGCACCAGGATCTCGTGCAGCGCGCGGTACGCCCCGTCGGCCGAGTGCATGCGCGCGTCGAGGATCTGGTGGGTGTTGCCGACCCACGCCCGCGGGTCGATCACGCCGTCGACGACCAGCACCCGGAAGCGGTCCGGGAACATGTTCGCGTAGTACTGCCCGAGGGCGGTGCCGTAGCTGAAGCCCAGGTAGTTGAGCTTCTGGTCGCCGACCGCCCGGCGGATGACGTCCATGTCGCGGGCGTCCTCGGCCGTCGACATCGAGCCGGACAGCGGACGGCCGGTCGTCGAGCAGGCGCGGCCGAGTTCCCTCGAGCCCCGCTCGTACGTCTGCTCCTCGGCCTTCCCGACCGGGAAGGGCACGTTGAGATCGGCGAGTGCGGCCGTCTGGTCCTTGACCGACGAGAAGCACTTGACGTTGTCGCTCGACGCGATGCCGCGCGGGTCGACGCCGACGATGTCGAAGCGCTGCAACAGGGAGTCGCTGAGGAACTGCGGTGCCTCGAGCGCGAACTGGGTGCCCGAGCCGCCCGGCCCGCCCGGGTTGAGGAACAGGCTGCCGATGCGGTGAGCCTGGTCCTTCGCCTTGACGCGGAGCACCGCGACCTCGGTGGTGGCGCCGTGGGGCTGGTCGTAGTCGAGCGGCAACCGCACGGTCGCGCACTCGGCGATGTCGTAGCAGGAATACCAGTCGAGCTGCGGAGTGGGAACCCGGTCCACCCGATTCGCCTCGGCGGTCGTCGTTTTCGCCGTCGAGGCGAGGGCGGGCAGGGAGACGCCGGTGGCGGCTAAGGCGCCGGCCAGCGCTGCGGTCAGGAGTCGGTGCGCCTTGTTGAAGGGCATACAGGTCGACCTTTCTGACGGTTGTGGCCGCGGCCGCGGTGCCGCGACGGGACGCATAGTAGAAGGTCGATGCCAAGCCGGTTCCTCTCGCCGCCGGGCCGGACTCGCGTCTAGAGTCGGCCGGTGCGCAAACGCCGATTGGTGATCGTGACTTCTGCCCTGGTGGCGGCCCTGCTGGGCGGCTGCGGGCATCATGCGGACAAAACGGCCGCCTTCGAGGAGCCGCCGGCCGCGGCCGCGGCTTCCTCCTCGCCGGCTCCGTCGGCGGTCCCGTCCTCGTCGGCGTCGGCGACCCCCAAGCCGACGGCCACCAGGAAGAAGCCGAAGCTTCTCCCGAAGCCGGGCAACCCGTCGGGCCACGCGACGATCCCGGCCGACGCCCGGCCGGTCGACACCAGCCACCCCACCCACAAGATCGGCAAGGGCACGCCGTCGGGCTGCACGTCGGCCGCGGTGGTCAAGGCGGTCGCGCAGGGCGGCATCATCACGTTCGACTGCGGCCCCGACCCGGTGACGATCACGATGACGGCCACGGCCAAGGTGCGCAACACCAGCTCGAGCGTGGTGCTCGACGGCGGCGGCCGGGTCACCCTCAGCGGCGGCGGCAAGCGCCGCATCCTCTACATGGACACCTGCGACAAGGCCCAGACCTGGACGACCTCGCACTGCGACAACCAGGCGACGCCGAAGCTGACCGTACAAAACCTGGCCTTCGCCGACGGCAACAGCATCGGCCAGAAGACCGGCGACAGCGGCGGCGGAGGCGGCGGCGCGATCTTCGATCGCGGCGGCCGCCTCAAGGTGATCAACTCACGCTTCACCGGCAACCGGTGCGACAGCACCGGCCCCGACCTGGGCGGCGCGGCCATCCGCGCGCTCAATCAAAGTCAAAACCTTCCGGTGTACGTCGTGGGCAGCACCTTCACCGGCGGCGTCTGCTCCAACGGCTCCGGCCTGAGCAGCATCCAGGTCAGCTGGACCGTCCTCAACAGCGTCTTCACCGGCAACTCGGCGATCGGCCACGGCGCCAACCCGGCCCGCTCGGGCACGCCGGGCGGCGGCAGCGGCGGTGCCATCTACCTCGACGGCAACGACTTCACGCTCACCCTCGACGGCACCCTGATCGAGAACAACAAGGCCAAGGAGGGCGGCGGCGCGGTCTTCTTCGTCAGCAACGACCGCACCGGCACCCTGAAGATCCGCAACTCGAAGCTGCTGCACAACCCGAGCGCCGGCTTCGAGACCGGCGGCCTCCCCGGCATCTTCTTCCTCGGCCGGTCGCACTCCGAGAGCGGCTCGACCCTCAAGAAATAGCGCTAGCTCACCCAGGCGGCGGCGCCCCGCAGGAGATGGTGGTCGGACATGCCCACCGTGCACGCGGCGGCGTCACCGCGCACCGTCGTGAAGAAGGCCGCGCTGACGAAGATGTAGTCGATCTTCGCCGTGTGGGTGACGCTGCCCGACCCCTGACAGTCGGGGGTCACCGTCTCGGTCGGCTCGCCGCTGCGACAGCGGTCCAGGCCGGCGCAGCCGGCGGTGAAGTACGAGGTGTCGTTCTCGTCGACCTCCTGGAACACACCGGTGCCGCCGCTGTGGTCGTAGATCGGGTTGAGCCGGGCGTCCTGCGGCTCCAGGTTGAAGTCTCCGCCGAGCACCACCGGCTCGGTGTAGCCCCGCGTCTTGGCGGCCACCGCCGCGACCTGCTGCTGGGGGTCGGAGCCGACGTAGTCGATGTGCGTGTCGCAGGCGCGGACCAGCCGCCCGGTCACCGAGGCGCGCCCGCACAACAGGATTCGCGCCTCGCCGCCGGACGGGTTCGGAAGGTAGGTGACCTCCCGGTAGCTGTTGTTGATCGTCCCGGCGCCACCCTTGGCCAGGATCACCAGGCCGTAGCGCAGATCGGAACCCCACTTCTTGCAGCCGTTCGTGCTGGCCAGTGACGCGCCCCAGATCGAGTCGTACGGCGAGCCGCTCGTCCGGTTCTGCAACGCGGCCCGCAGCGTCGTCCACTGTCCATAGCAGACTTCCTGGAGCATGATCAGGTCGGCGTCCCAGTTGTCGATCGCCGAGATCATCGTGTTGCTCCACGCGGTCGCCGAGTTCTGGTAAATGCCGCACTGGCCGGCCGCGCCGCACACGTTGTAGGAGAGGAACCGCGGCTTGGGCCAGTTGGCCGGGTCCGGCGTGTCAGCCCGGGCCGGACCCGCCGCCGACAGCGTCACCAAGGCGACGAGCGCCGCGAGGAAGAACGTGAATACCTTGCGCATATCCACAGACTTCCGTGGCCACGCAAGGTGCTACATCGGTGGTCGCGGATCTCCACACTGGACTGCGCCGCCGCTCACCGCCGGGATCAGGCGTCGCGGACGTCGAGGCCCAGCGCCATCGCCAGCATGACCCCCTGCTCGGCCGTGATGATGGCGTGGCGGACAATCGTCTCGGTCGGGTCGAGCGACGAGATGTCGCTGCCGCGCAGGTCGGCCCGGGTCAGGTCGGCGCCCCTCAGAGTGGCGCCCGAAAGATCGCAGTCACGGAAGGAGCCACCCTCACACCGGGCGTCGGTGAGGTCGGTCTCGCGCATGCGGACATTTCTGAAGGTGGCACTGCCCAGATCGGTGCGGGACAGGTTGACGAACGACCAGTCGCCGCCGTCGACCTCGGTGATGTCGAACGTGCAGCGCTCGAAGGTGCTGCCGACCAGCTTGCAGCGGGTGAACGTCGCGTCGAAGAACGTGCAGTTGACGAACGTGCAGTTCAGGAACGCCACGTCGGTCTGAGCCGAGCAGTTGAAGCGGACGCTGCGGAACTCACACCTGTCGAACTCGAGCCCCTCCATCTCCTCCTCGACCAGGTCGACGTCGATGAAGGTGGAGTCGGCGTGCCGCTGCCGCGCGAGGTCGATCTCAGACATGACGCGACCCTACTCACCGCGCTGAACTCCCGGGCCCGTGCGGCGCGGATCTAGGCCGGGCGGAACGCGACCTCCGGATCGAGCAGGGCGGTCCAGGCGGGGCGCCAGGCCTCGGCCCGGCGGTCGGTCTCCTCCCGCAGGTTGGTGCGCCACGGGCCGGAGACGCCGTCGTCCGCCCACCAGTCCGGCCACGAGTCGTACCGCCGCTCGATCTGCACGCCGCTCGCCGACACCTCGACCCGCAGGAACAGCCACCGGCCGTACCGCGGATCGGACTCGGCCGCGCGCAGCGCCCGCACCCGGTCGGCCAGCTCGTGGAACAGCGCGAACCGTTCCTCGTCCGGTCGTCCGGCGGGCGGGAACTCACCCGGCTGCGCGGTCAGGCTGGTCGCATCGGCGTACACCAGAAGCGAACACCGCCCGTCGCCGGCGGGTGACCGCCCGCGCAACCAGCCGATCAGCTCCTGAAGCGGCGGGACCACCGCCGGCGCCGGGCGCCGCAGCTCGGCCGCGTCCCGCATCGCCGCCCAGACCAGCCGGTCGTGCTCGCCCTGGCTGAGCCGCCGCACCCGGCGCAGCGCGGGCCGCGAACCGGCCGGAATGCGCGGTGGCCGGGTGCCGCTGGTGATGCCCGCCCGGCCGGCCGCGAACAGGGCCGCCTTCAGGTTGAGCGGGGGATCGTCGAGGCGGCCGAGCAGCCGTTCGAACGCCGACCCGCCCACCTCGCCGCGCACGGCCGCGGCCAGCAGATGCTCGCCGGCCGCCCGCACCTCGTCGCGCTCGGACGGCGTCCGCAGATCGTGCCGGCCCCACTCGGTGACGATCTCGCTGAGCTCGACCAGCGTGTTCTCGGTGCTCAGCACCGCACCGGCGACGTCGACCAGGCCATCGCCGACGCCCTCGCGATAGCGGGCGCGCGACCACCGGCCCTCGGCGTGCCAGGCCACGAACCCGAGCTGATCACTTTCGGCCAGCGGGGCCAGGTCGTCCCAGGGCAGCCAGTCCGGCGCGCCGGTCAGCAGATCGATCGGCGGATCGGCCGCGGCGGTCGCGCTGTGCTCACGGGCATAGCCGTAGAGAACCGCGCGGGCGCCGTCGAGCAGCGCGAACCGCGCCCAGCTGCCGCCGTGATCGTCGTGGTGGGCACCCCGGTCGTCGACGAACCACACGTCGGCATAGCCGATGCCGGTCAGCGCGGCCGAAATCGTCGCCCACCTGGTCCAGAGCAGGCCAGGCGCCGGCAGGTCCACGTCGGTCAGCATCCGTCCACTGTGCCAAATGCATGCGGCATGGTGTCCACCGCCCTCGCGGTGGCCGAACCGGCAGATAGTGCTCCAGATCACGCCACCGGTCCCGTTCGGTGGCAAGACGGTTGCGCCGGTCGGATCTTGGTCAGCACCGCCCGCCGGCAGGTCGAAGGGACACATGGCCCTGCCCCCTACCGGAATCGGATCATGCTTACCCACACCCTCGGCGTCCTCGGCGCCGCGCTCTCCATGTCCCTGTCCTGGCCCCAGGTCATCAAGTCGTGCGTCCAGCGGCGCACCCGCGGCCTCTCACCCACCGCCTGCGCCCTCGGGGTGGTCATGCCGCTCGGCTGGATCACCTACGGCCTGCTCAGCGGCCAGGAAATCCAGGTGGTGACGAACGTGGTCACCGGCACGGCGGGCCTCGCCATCCTCACGGCACTGCTGATCACCCAGCCGGGCATGCGCTCACCGCGGGCGCTGCGGCTCAGCGCCGCCAGCGCCGGCACGGTCCTGACGGCGGTCCTTCTGAGCGGCCTGGCGGCGGCCCTTCCGGGCGTACGCGGTGAGCAGGTCGCCCCGCTGCTCGGCCTGCTCCTGGCCGGGGTGTCTTTCCTGTCCGCGATCCCCCAGCCCCTGGCCCTGCTCCGCGACCGCACTCAGGACCTGTCAGGCCTGTCTCCGCTCCGCTGGCGCCTGGGCGCGGGCGCCTGCTCGTCCTGGCTGCTCTACGGCCTGCTCACCGGCCAGCCGCCGGTCGCCGCGTCGGCCTTCGTCGGCCTGATCAGCGCCACCATCGTCTGCGGCGTGCTGTTCCTGCGCCGCGAGACCCGCCCGGCCCCGGCCCTCGACCAGGCCGCCCGCTGGCGCGACTCCATCACGACCCGCAACCTGGCCATGGCCGGCGTCTGACCCTGCACGGGGAAAGCTCAACGACTCGTCCAGCGATCAGGCACTGACCCGACGATGGACCCGAGGCCTGGAGCGTGACCGGCTTCGCATGGCGAAATGCGCTTTCATGCGGTCGGCCTGGGCTCGGCCTCGGGGGTTAGGGGGACGACAGAGGATGCTGACCGCCGCTAGGCGGTGATCAGCTCAAGCCCGTGATGTTCGGCGAAATCTTGGTAATCCCTGACATTCAGCGTGGCCAGGGGCAGCCGGCGCGCCATGCAGCAAGCCGCGACCCACATGTCATTCGGCTGCCGGGGACGGCCGCGACGTTTCGCGGCTGCCGACAGCCGACCGTAGAGGTTCGCGACGATCTCATTGCCCTCGAGGAAGGGCGTCTTGTCTATCCAGCTCAGGACTTCGCCCCTCCGCTGAAGGCCCAGGTCGCGGACCAACGTCCATTTCATGAGCTCGCCCTGAGTCACGAAGGTCATGACCGGGTTCGCCTCGGCCAGTTTGATGCCCAAGGTCGCGGGAAGCCGGCCCTTGATGTACATCGACGAGACGTCCGTATCGAATACCACCGGTTGTTTCATGGGCTCAGGCCAACCCGGTGCGGCGCGACTCGCGAACCATGGCGATGAGGTCGTCGACCTCTTCGTCGGATCGAAAGACGTTGGTTCCGTTGGCCAGAAACTCCTCCATCGTGATCAGCGGGCGGTCGAATCCGCTGCGGTCGTAGACCTCCTCATCGAGAGCATCGTCGACTGCCTTCCTTTCGGTGCTGCTAGTAGTCATGGCAAAGCCTCCTGAACTAGAGGTGTGAGGACCCCTCTAGTCTAGGCGCCAGATGACTCATGTCTAGATGCTGAGCGAGGTTTATGTAGTGACGTTGAGCCATCCGCCGTCGACGTAGTAGGAGGAGCCGACCGAGTAGGAGGCGCGCGGGGAGCAGAGGAAGACGAAGAAGTCGGCGACTTCCTCGGGGGTCGCGAAGCGGCCGATCGGGGCGTTGTCGTCGGCGATCTCCTGCAGGTACTGCTCCCAGGTCTGGTCGGTGCCCTCGGTCAGCTGCTTCGCGGTCTTGACCCAGTCGCCGGTCATGACCAGGCCCGGGTTGACCGCGTTGACGCGGATGTTGTCGCCGATCAGTTCGTTGGCCAGGCACTTGGAGAACATCACCAGCGCCGCCTTGGTCACGTTGTAGACAGGTTCGTAGCCGAGTGGCTGGGTCGCGCAGATCGACGCGTTGTGCAGGATGACGCCGCCGCCGCGGGACTTCATGCCGGGGGCGATCGTGCGGGCCAGGCGGACCGCGGCCATCACGTGCAGCTCCCAGTAGTGCTGCCAGCGCTCGTCGGGCGCGGTCAGGATCGTCTCCTCGCTGCCGGTGCCCGCGTTGTTGACGAGGATGTCGGCGCCGCCGAACTCGGCCGTCACGGTCTCGGCCAGCCGCTCCGCCTCGCCCGGGACGGCGAGGTCGGCGGCGACGGTCAGGACGCGTACGCCCGGAAGCTCGGCCGCCGCCGAGCGCAAGCGGTCCTCGTCGCGGCCGCACAGCGCAAGATCGACGCCCTCGGCCGCCAGGCCGTGGGCGATCGCCAGGCCGATGCCCGCGCTGCCGCCGGTGATGACGGCGACCTTGCCGGTGAGTTGAAGATCCATCCGGGTTCCCCTCGGGGTTGCGAAGACTTGCGGCTATCGCCGCAGATCCTCCCCGACGGCGTGGAGGTGGCGCAGCGCTTGGGCGTACGAGTCGACGAGCCCGGTCATCTCGTAGGGCACCCCGATCTCGGCGCAGTAGGCCCGCACGATCGGCTGGGCCTTGCGCAGGTTGGGCGTCGGCATGGCCGGGAACAGGTGGTGCTCGATCTGGTAGTTGAGGCCGCCGAGCGCCGCGTCGACGACCAGGCCGCCCCGCACGTTGCGGGAGGTCAGCACCTGCTTGCGGAGGTAGTCCTCGCTGCCGTCGGGATGCGGCATGCCCTTGTGGTTGGGGGCGAAGGTGAGGCCCAGGTAGACCCCGAACAGCGCCTGGTGGACCGCGAAGAAGGCCAGCGCCTGCAGCGGGCCGAGCACCACCAGCAGGGCGCTCACGTAGAAGACGAGGTGGGCCACGAGCAGGGCCGCCTCGACGCCGCGCCGCTTGACCGTGCCGTTGCGCAGGGCCCGGATGCTCTCGCGCTTGAGGGAGAGGCCGAGCAGGGTGAGCAGCGGGAAGAAGAACCACGCCTGATAGCGGGTGAGGAAGCCCTTGCCCCGGGCCGCCTCGCGACTCCAGACCAGCACGCCGGGGCCGACGTCGGGGTCGAGGTCGTCGTGGTTGGGGTTGGCGTGGTGCTTGGTGTGCTTGTCCATCCAGTAGCCGTAGGACATGCCGATCACCAGGTTGCCGGCGATCAGGCCGGCGCGACGGCTCGGGGTGTTGGTGCGGAAGACCTGCCGGTGGGCGAGGTCGTGGGCGACCAGCGCCACCTGGGCGAACACGACGGCCAGGAAGGCGGCCACGGCCAGCGTCCACCAGGAGGACCCGACCAGGAAGAAGGCGGTCCAGCCGCCGATCACGGCCAGGGACACCAGGCCGAGCCGCGCGACATAGTAGGCCGGGCGCCGCCGCAGCAGGCCGGCCGCGTTGATCCGGCGGCCGAGCTCGGCGAAGTCGGACGCGGTGCGGGGTGGCTCGATGGTTGTCGTCATGTCGGTCAAGCCAACCGGGCCGGGCCGTCGAAGTCAGTGATGCCAGTACCCGACTTTTGGTAGGGCTAGCACCACCCGGTTTCCCGGTCCCGGAAGTAGGGCTAGCACTACTGAGTTTTCGTCCCCCGCGGGCCAGGATGAGGCACATGGAGACGCGTGACTGGATTCGCGACGGCCGGCGGGCGGTCGGCTGGGGAGCCGTGTCGATCGTCCTCGCCCTGACCAACATCCCGCTCGTCGTGCTCTTCGTCGTGTCGCTCGCGCTGACGCCGGTGCTCGGTCTCGGGCTGTTCCTGTTCCCGCTCGTCGTCCGGCTCGTCCGGGCGCGCACCAACCTGTCCCGCCGGCTCGCCGCCGACTGGGGCGTCACGATCGACCGGCCCTACAAGCCCGCGCCGCCGGGCATGCGGCCGGTCGGCTGGTCGCGCTGGCGCTTCCTCATCACCGACTCGGCGACCTGGCAGGACCTGGCCTGGCTGGTGCCCGGTTTCGTGGCCGGCGTCGTTCTCGGCCTGCTCACGCTGGTGCTCCCGGCATACGGCGTCGAGGGCATCCTGCTGATCCCGCTCTGGCTCTGGCTCGGCCTCGGCGACTACGGCTACGGCGTCTTCTGGCCCTTCCACAGCGTCGGCGAGGCGTTTCTCTCCCTGCCGCAGGGCACGCTGTTCCTCGGCATCGGGCTGGCGCTCGCGCCCTACCTGCGCCGGTGGGACGCGCAGTTCGCCCGGCTGCTGCTCGCACCCACCCCGGCCGCCCGCCTGCGGCTGCGGGTGACCCAGCTGACCGTCACCCGGGCCGACACAGTCGACGCCCAGGCCGCCGAGCTGCGCCGCATCGAGCGCGACCTGCACGACGGCGCCCAGGCCCGGCTGGTCTCGCTCGGCATGGCGATCGGCCTGGCCGAGGAGATCGTCGAGCGCGATCCGGCGGGCGCCCGCAAGCTGCTCGCCGAGGCGCGCGAGTCGAGCACGACCGCGCTGGTCGAGCTGCGTCACCTCGTGCGCGGCATCCACCCGCCGGTGCTGGCCGAGCGCGGCCTCGACGGCGCGGTGCGGGCGCTCGCGCTGCACCTGCCGGTCCCGGTCAACGTCGATTCCGACGTCACCGGGCGGCTGCCGACGCCGGTCGAGTCGGCAGCCTACTTCGCGGTCGCCGAGGCGCTGGCCAACCTCACCCGCCACAGCGGGGCCCGGTTCGGCTTCGTGGTGCTGCGGCGCGACGGCGACCGGCTGCAGCTGCAGGTCGGCGACGACGGTCACGGCGGGGCCGACCCGTCCGGCGGCACCGGCCTGCGTGGCATCGAGCGCCGGCTGGCCGCGTTCGATGGCACGATGGCGCTGTCCAGCCCGCCGGGTGGGCCGACCATCGTGACCATGGAGCTGCCGTGCGTGTCGTCATCGCCGAAGACCATGCTCTCCTCCGAGACGGGCTGACCCGCATCCTGGAGGCGTTCGACTTCGAGGTGGTGGCGACGGTCGACAACGGGCCGGCGCTCCTGCCCGCGCTGACGGCGCAGCGGCCCGACGTGGCGGTGGTCGACGTGCGGCTGCCGCCGACGTTCACCGACGAGGGGCTGCAGGCGGCGATCGCGGCCCGGGCGACCATTCCCGGGCTGCCGGTGCTCGTGCTGTCCCAGCACGTCGAGCCGCTCTATGCGCGCGAGTTGCTGGGCGAGCGCGGAGGCGGCGTCGGCTATCTGCTGAAGGACCGGGTGTCCAATGTGGCGCAGTTCGTCGACGCGGTGCGGCGGGTGGCCTCCGGCGGCACGGTGATGGACCCCGAGGTGGTCGCGCGGCTGCTCGAGCGGAGCGGACCACTCGACGTGCTGACCCAACGGGAACGGGAGGTGCTGGGCCAGATGGCGGAGGGCCGGTCCAACGGGGCGATCGCCGCCAAACTGTTCGTCACCGAGAAGGCGGTCAGCAAGCACATCAACAGCATCTTCACCAAGCTCGGCCTGCCACCGTCCGATGACGACAATCGGCGCGTGCTCGCGGTGCTGGCCTATTTGGACGCCTAACGGGTGTCCGCCGTCCGGGTGACTTCGGCGGCCGAGAACCACCTTATTACCCGGCAAAGCGCCCAATGATCACGAAACTTGGCACCACGGCACCGATCGGACCGCCCTAGTCTCCCCGCGTCACAGCGGGCTAGGGAGGTTGCACGGTGCGCAGAAGGACGTTCGTGGTCGCCGGGATCGCCGCATTGACGGGCGGATGCAGGGGCTCGAAGGACGACGATGCGGGACCGGCGGTCAAGGCCACGCTGCTGATCTCGTACAGGGCGCGCGGGCGGGACGCCTACGCCTATGTCGCCCAGGAGAAGGGCTATTTCCGGGCGGCCGGGTTCGACGTCACGATCGAAGCGGGTGGAGACCTCGAGGGCGGCATCCGGCGGCTCGTGGGCGCGGGCGGTAGCCCGGTCTTCGCGGCGCTCGATCTGACCGCTTGCCTGCTCGCGGCCGGCCCGGCCCTGTCGGGTGGACTGGAGCCGGGCCAGCCTGGCGGACCCGGGTCAGATCAAGGCCAAACCGGCGCGGAGCAAGGCCCACGCGGGGCAGGACCGGGCGCACTGCCGGCAGGCCAGGGCGGACTCGGCACTGAACAGGGCGCACCCCCAGCGGGTCCGGGCGGCCCGGCAGCAGGCCGGAGCGGTCCCGGAGCAAGGCTGGGCGGACCCGGGGCAGGGCCGGGCGGACCCGGGGCAGGGCCGGGCGGACCCGGGGCAGGGCCGGGCGGACCCGGGGCAGGGCCTGGCGGCCTAACCGCGGGGCCGGGCCGGCCGGCGGCCGGGTTCAGGTTTTTGGCCGGCATTCATCAGCGCACGACGGCGGCGATTGTCGCCCCGGGTGGTGGCAAGATCGGCGGGCCGCGGGATCTGATCGGGAAGACGCTGGCCGACCTGCCCGGCTCGACCGTGCGGGACCTGTTCCCGGCCTATGCCCGGCTCGCCGGGATCGATCCGGCGCGCACGACCTGGGTGGCCGCGACCCCGCGGAGCGTGGCCGGTGAGCTGGCGGGCGGCAAGGTCGCCGGGGTCGGGGACACGATCGCCGGGCGGCGGGCGGTCGAGGCGGCTACCCACGGGCGTACGGCCGTAGTGTTGGCCTACAGCGACCAGTTGCAGGATCTTTATGGCGACGCTTTGGCGACTTCCACCGCGTACGCGCAAGCCCAGCCGGGCAGCGCCCGGAAGTTCGCCGCCGCGCTGCTCCAAGGCCTGGCCGATGCGATCGATGACCCGGCGGCGGCCGGCCTGATCATGCACAGGTATGTGCCGGCGGTGACCGCTGAGGCCGCCACCGCCGAGTTGGCGCTGCTGGCGCCCTATGTTCGGTCGTCGGCCGAGGGCCTGCCGGTCGGCGCGCTGGACGCCAACCGGGTGGCCCGCGGCATCGCCCTGCTGCAGGGTGCCGGTCAGATCGGCCCCGGCCTCACGCCGGACCAGGTGATGAGCGTCTAGCGACCCCACTTGAGCTTGGCCACGCGGCCCTGCTCGCCGGAGGCCCAGCAGGCGCCGTCGTGCGTGCACATGACCACGTCGAAGCTGCCGGTGTCGAACGGTTTCCAGGTGCGCCCGGCGTCCAGCGAGATGTCGCTGCCGGTCGGGCCGACCGTCAGGGCCGCCGGGCCGTGCCCGATCCAGGCGGCGCCGGAGCGGTATTCGCCCGGCACCGTCTTCGACACCGTCCACCGGTGGCCGGCCAGGTAGGCCGAGCCGTCGGGGGCCGCGGTGGGTGTCACGTAGTCGCCGCCGACCGCGATGGCGTGCGACGGGTCGGCGAAGGCCAGGCTGTAGATGCCCGCGCTGGGCCCGCTCGGCAGCGGCGAGTCGACCACCGTCCAGCTGTGGCCGAAGTCGGGCGACGAGAAGATGCGCGAGGTGGCGCCGCCGCCGGAGGCGAAGTAGGCCCGGCCGTGCGTCGACACCAGGCAGGTGCCGCTGGCCGCGAACGCGAACTCCCCGGTCAGCGCGGCCGGCATGCCCTGATTGGAGCGTACGGCCCAGTGCCGGCCGCCGTCGGAGGTCGCGAGGATCCGGAACTTGCCGTCGACCGGGTCGGACAGGGCGAGCCCGTGCCGCGGGTCGAGGAACGTCATGCAGTCGTAGAAGGCGGCCGGGTCGTCGTTCTGGAAGGTCTGGGTCCAGGTGTGGCCGGCGTCCGAGGTCGAGTAGATGCGGGAGTCGGTGCCCTCGCCGATGGTGAGCGCGACCGCGTGCCGGGCGTCGAACGCCTCGATGTCGCGGAACTCCAGCGCCGACGCGTCGGCCGGGCCGACCGAGGCCCAGTGCCGGCCGCCGTCGACCGTACGCAGCACCGTGCCGGCGGTGCCCGCGACCCAGGCGACCGAGGCGCTGACCGGCGACAGGCCGCGGAACCGGGCCGTCGTGGACGTGTCGGTGAGCTGCCAGGACGGGTGGGGCCCGGAGGAGAAGCCGGTCACGCCGGCAACCGTGGTCATGGCGAGTGCGGCAATCGACAACCTTCGCAGTCTCATAGGCGGAACCTACTCGCTAGCGATCTAGGAGTGCACGCAGGCGGAGGGTGTCGGCGACGGTCCAGCCGGGTGGCGGGGCGAGGGCGGCCCAGCCGTCGACGGTCGCCGATTTGTAGACGTGGCCGTGGCCGATCGGCGCCTTGTTGGCGAAGATCAGGTCGACCGTGGTCTGCCAGAACGTGATCACCGGGTACCAGTGCATGTCGTGGGTGACGTCGGGTCCGCGCTCGCCCTTCAGCCACGACGGCTGGTGCCAGAGCAGGCTCGGGTTCCAATAGACCACCGGGTCGGACGAGTTCTGCATGTAGATGACCTTGGGCCGGGTGACGCCGAGGTCGCGGAGCTCGGCCGGTTTGGAGGCGAACGCGACCGGGAGGCCGGGGTAGTCCGGGTCCCACACCGACGACCCGGGCGCACGCGCCCCGGTCAGCTGCTGGTGGACCGGATTGGCGAAGGTCGGACCCTCGAGCAGCATGCCGTCGGCGCCGTCGACCATCTTCCGCGCGCTGCCGAACGTCTTCTCCGTCCCGTACGTCCCCAAGCTCTCGCCGAAGATCAGGAGCTTGGGCCGGGCGCCGGGCGGCATCGCCGCCCAGCGGTCGTGGACCGCGGTGATCAGCGCCGCCGCGGCGTCGGTGACCTTGGACCGGTCGACCAGGAACGAGATCCAGCTCGGCAGATAGGAATACTGCATCGAGACCAGGGCGGTGTCGCCCGAGTACATGTATTCGAGCGAGCTGGTCACGTTGTTGTCGACCCAGCCGGTGCCGGTCGGGGTGAAGATCGCGACCACCGCGCGGTCGAAGGCGCCGGTGCGCACCATTTCTCGCACCACCAGGTCGGCCCGGGCCTGCGGGGTGTCGGCCGAGGCCAGCCCGGCGTAGAGGCGGATCGGCTCGAGCGACGGCCGCCCGGAGAACGCGGTGAGCTGCTTCCGGGTCGGCGCACTGGCCACGAAGTTGCGCCCCTGCCGGCCGAGCGACTCCCAGCCGACCAGCGACTGCGGGCTGCCCGAGCGCAACGGCGAGGCCGGGCGCACGATGCCGCGCCCGGTGCCGCTGTCGGTGACCGCGGCCGACCGGTCGGCGGTCGTGTAGAGATAGTCGATCATCAGCCGGTCGAACGCGGTGTAGCTGAGCAGCGCGACCACCACGAACCCGGCGCAGTAGGCGGCGTTGGTCGGCACGACGTGGCCGAACGCGTGCGCCAGCCCGTGGGTGGCCAGCCGCAGAACGCGCGCCACCAGCAGGATCACGCCGAAGGTGAGCAGGCTGACCCCGACCGTGCGCAGCAGATCGTATTCCTGCTGGGGCGCGATGCCGAGCCGCACCCGCAGCTGGCGCTGCCATCTCGTGCTGAGCCAGAGGAAGATCAGGATCAGGCCCGGGACCAGGGCGAACAGCACCCGCCACGCGATCTTGACGGTGCGCGGACCGGGTCGCCAGTAGGTGCGGGCGAGCGCCCCGGCCGCGGTGCCGGCCGCATAGCCGGTGGCGGCGGTGATGCCGGCGACCACGCCCTGGAGGTAATAGGGGCGGGGCAGCAGCGACGGGGTGAACGACAGGCAGTAGAAGAGCGCGGCGAGAGCGAAGCCGGTGACCGTCAGGCCGCGGAAGAACAGCGGCGGGCAGGTCTTTTCGTTGACCGAGTCCTTGATCGAGCGCCGCGGCGCGCCTTCGAACGAGCGTCGCGGCGCGGGAATGGCTACGAGGTCACTCACCGCCAGTATTCGCATGATCGCTCCCGGGTGTTGGCTTCCTTCCATCTTCGGCCGCCGATGTCCTCCCGTCGTCATACCGGGGACCGATCTGCGGAGTCATACCCAGGTGCCATGCCCGATTCGGTTCAGTTCTGCACCCGGCTGCCGATCACAGCCCCTGAGGAGGGCAGGTCATGCGCTTGCGGAACTGGATCGCCGTGGTCGTCAGCGTCATCCTGCTGGCCGCCGCGGGAACCATCGGTTTCCTGGTCAACCGCTCGGCGCTGCGGGCGGCCGACGCGGTCCACCGCGCCGACACCACCGCCCTCGGGACCAACAACGGCACGCTCACCGGGCAGATGCAACTGCTCTCGGCCAAGGGGCTCGACTCCCTCGCGGAGAGCCAGAGCTTCAGCCTCAGCGCCGGCAACAGCGGCGACCGGGCGACATTGCAGGCGTTTGCCGCCAAGAGCGGCACCTTTTCGTACGGCGTACTGATCACCGACCTCACCGGCGCGGTGCTCAACGCGAGCCGCGACACCGGTCTGCCAACGCTGACCGACCCCGGCTGGGAACCACTGCGCAAGTCGCTCGCCGCCGGCCGGCCCGGATTCTCGTCGATCATGACGGTCAACGGCGTACACCTGGAGGCCGTGGCGGTGCCGATCGTGGTCAGCGGGGCACCGGTCGCGATCCTGGTCGGCCTCAACAACGTGGCCGAGACCGACCTGCAGAAATACACCCTGACCCTGAAGTCGGACACCTTTCTCACCACGATCGTCGACTCGACCGGCACGGTGGCCGCGTCCGGTGACCCGCGACTGCTCGGCACCAAGATCGACCCGGCCGTCCGGGCCGAGATCGCCAAGCGGCCGGCCAGCGCGTTCCTGCGCTACACCGCGCTCGACAACACCAAGATGATCGCGATCGTGATCGGGAACCTGCCCGGTGGCTGGGCGTACGTGCGGTCGCAGACGCAGTCGTCGTACGACGGCGCGGTGCACAGCAAGAGCCAGACCCTCAACCTGACCCTGCTCGCCATGCTGCTCATCGGCGTGGCCGGCATCGCGGTGCTCGGCTACCGCGGCTCGCTGCAGCGGCGCCGCGCCCACCAGCGGTTCGAGGCCCTCTTCCAGCACGCCCCGGACCTGGTCTCGGTGCTCGACGCGCACGGGCGGATCGCGTACTCCAGCCCCAGCGCGATCGCCACGCTCGGCTTCGGCGGCAACGGCCTGGTCGGCGACAGCGTCTTCGACCTGGTCCACCCCGAGGACCGGCCGATCATGGTCGAGCAGTTCGGCCGGTTGCTGGCGTCCCGGGACGCGGTGCTGCGGCTGCAGTGCCGGGTACGCTCGGCCGACGGGCGTTACCGCTGGTTCGAGTTCACCGCGTCCAACCAGATGCAGAACCCGTCGCTCAACGGCGTGGTGATCAACGCCCGGGACATCTCGGAGACCCGAGCCTTCCAGGAGCGGCTCGCCCACGAGGCCCAGCACGACGCGCTGACCGGCCTGCCCAACCGGCGCCGGATGCAGGACGTGCTCGATTCGACCCTGCGGCAGGACGCGGTGGCGGTGCTCTTCGTCGACCTCGACGGCTTCAAGCCGGTCAACGACGCGCACGGCCATGAGGCCGGCGACGAACTCCTGCGCCAGGTGGCGCAAAGGCTGAGTGCTTGCGTACGCGAGCAGGACGTCCTCGCCCGGGTCGGCGGCGACGAGTTCGTCGTTCTCATGCCGGGCGTCCTCGGCTGGGAGGACGCCGAGTCGATGGCCGACCGCATCCGGCGCGCGGTGGAGCAGCCGTTCGTGATCGACGGCGGCGAGGTGCTGATCGGAGCGAGCGTCGGCCTGCACGTCGGCGCTCCGGCCGAGGACGCCGACGAGGTCCTGCGCGCGGCGGACCATGCGATGTACACCGAGAAGAAGTCCGGCAACGGCCGGCGCAACCGTGCTACCCCGGTCCATTCGGTGCGGGCAGGACGGCATCGCGCCGAGGCCTGAGACGGCACACTGGAGTGGCTCCAGTGAAAAGCCTCTCTACTGAACGGGCGGTGCCGTTGTGGCCTCCAAGGTTATGTCCCGGCGTGATCTCGACTTCCTGCTCTACGAGTGGCTCGACGTCGAGGCCCTGACCAAACGGGAACGGTTCACCGAGCACTCACGAGAGACGTTCGACGCGTTCCTCGACCTCGCGGCCCGGATCGCCGAGCAGGACTACGCCCCGCACAACCGCAGGAGCGACCTCGAGGAGCCGACCTTCGACGGCACGCGCGTCCACGTGATCCCCGAGGTGGGAGCCGCCCTGAAGACCTTCGCCGACTCCGGCCTGCTGTCGGCCGGCTTCGACGAGGAGCACGGCGGCCTGCAACTGCCGCAGGTCGTGCTGCGGGCCTGCGTCATGTGGGTGCAGGCGGCCAACATCGCCACCTCGGCCTATTCGATGCTCACCATGGGCAACGCGAGCCTGCTGCTCGCCCACGGCACACCGGAGCAGGTCGAGCGGTTCGTCAAGCCGATGCTCGAGGGCCGGTTCACCGGCACGATGTGCCTCTCCGAACCGCAGGCCGGCTCGGCGCTGAGCGACGTGCTGACCCGGGCGGTCCCGGCCGGCGACGGCAGCTACCGCATCACCGGCAGCAAGATGTGGATCTCGGGTGGGGACCACGAGCTCACCGAGACCATCGTCCACCTGGTGCTGGCCCGCGCCGAGGGGGCGGTGGCCGGGGTCAAGGGCCTGTCGCTGTTCGTCGTGCCCAAGCACATCGTCGGCGAGGACGGCACGGTCGGCGAGCGCAACCGGGTGTCGCTGGCCGGGCTCAACCACAAGATGGGCTACCGCGGCACGACCAACGCGGTGCTCGCCTTCGACGACGCCGTCGGCTACCTGGTCGGCCAGGAGGGTCACGGCCTGGCCTACATGTTCCACATGATGAACGAGGCGCGGATCGGGGTCGGGGCGGGCGCGGTCGCCCTCGGCTACACCGGCTATCTGCACGCGCTCGACTATGCGCGCGAGCGTCTGCAGGGCCGGCCGCTGGCCGACAAAGACCCGACGGCCCCTCCGGTGCCGATCGTCGCCCATCCCGACGTACGCCGCATGCTGCTCGCCTCCAAGTCGTACGTCGAAGGGGGTCTCGCCCTCGTCCTCTACTCCGCGAAGCTGCTGGACGAGCCGTCGGACGAGAACACGCTGCTCCTCGACGTGCTGACACCGATCGTCAAGGCGTGGCCGTCACAGTGGTGCCGGCTGGCCGACGACCACGCCATCCAGGTGCACGGCGGCTACGGCTACACCCGCGAATATCCGGTCGAGCAGTTCTACCGCGACAACCGCCTCAACTCGATCCACGAGGGCACCGACGGCATTCAGGGGCTCGACCTGCTCGGGCGTAAGGCGATCATGAAGGGCGGGGCCGGGCTCACCCTGCTCCTGGACCGCATCCGTGCCTCCGCCCGCTCGGTTCCGTCCGACCTCGGCTCGCCGGTGCTCTCCTTCTGCGACCGCCTGGCTTCCAGCACGCGGCGGCTCTGGGCCGACGGCGACCCGCAGGTCGCGCTGGCCAACTCCACGGCCTATCTCGAGGCGGCGGGGCACCTGGTCATCGCGTGGATGTGGTTGTCGCAGGCCGCGGCCACCTCCGACAAACCGGGCGACTTCTACGAGGGCAAGCGGCTGGCCGCGCGCTACTTCATCACCCACGAACTGCCCCGCATCGGTCCCCTGCTCGACCTTCTGGACCGGCGCGACACCCTGCTTGCCGATCTCGATCCGGCCTGGTTGGGCTAGGTTCTTTTGATATGGCCGGTTCATCGCCCGCGACGACCGTCGAGGTCGACGGATACGAGGTGCGCGTCTCCAACCCGGATCGCATCTACTTCCCCGACCTCGGCCTGACCAAGCTCGACCTGGTCCACTACTACCTCTCGGTGGGCGACGGCATCGTCCGGGCGCTGCGCGAGCGCCCGTGCATGCTGCACCGCTTCCCCGACGGCCTGGCCGGCGAAAAGGTGCACCAGAAGCGGGTGCCGCACGGCGCGCCGCCCTGGCTGGAGACGGTCCGGGTGAAGTTCCCGCGCTACAACCGGCACGCCGACGAGCTGTGCGTGACCAAGCCGGCCGACGTGGCGTGGGCGGTCCAGATGTCGACGGTCGAGTTCCACCCGTGGAACTCGCGCCGAGCCGACACCGAAAAACCCGACGAATGGCGCATCGACCTCGACCCGATGCCGGACTGCCCGTTCGACCGGGTTCGCCTCGTGGCCGGAGTGGCCCATGAGGTGCTCGACTCGCTCGGCATCACCGGCTACCCCAAGACGTCAGGCGGGCGGGGACTGCACGTCTACGTGCGCATCGAGCCGCGCTGGGGCTTCTCGGACGTACGCCGGGCCGCGCTCGCCTTCGCCCGCGAGGTCGAACGTCGCGCCCCCTCCGACGTGACCACGACCTGGTGGCGCAAGGACCGCGACCCGACGAAGCTGTTCGTCGACTACAACCAGAACGCCCGCGACCACACGATCGCCAGCGCATACTCGATCCGCGGCGTCCCCGCCGCGACCGTCTCCACCCCGATCACCTGGGCCGAGATCCCCGACGTCGACCCGCGCGACTTCACGGTCAAGACGGTCCCGGCCCGCTTCGCCGAACTGGGCGACCTCCACGCCACCATCGACGACCAGCCGTTCACCCTGGAACAGCTGCTGGAGTGGGCGGCGCGCGACGAACAGGCCGGCCTGGAGGGCCCGGCCGACGCCGACTAGCCCGAAGCCCACGACAAGCCGATCCACAACCCCGACAAGACCAGCACCGCGCCCGGGCGGTTCCGACCAGGCGGCACCGCGTGCCGTCGGAGACGAGCTCGCAGCCGGGCCATCGACCTGGTCGCTGTCGAACCTCGGGGTGAACATCCATGAAGCGTGCCGTGGGCCCACGCCGGCTTGGAGACGCGTGCGGGCTTCATCGAGCGGCAACGGCGACCTCGGTGCGGCGGCAACCGTGCAACCATCCCCGGACGATGCCGGCCACGGTCAGTGCCGGCTGCCGGTCAGCTTGGCGATCTCCTTGATGAACCGGTCACGGTCACCGACCACAAAGCGGATCTCCAGGCCGAGCTTGGTAGTGACCAGCAGGCCGTTGGGGATGATGCCCATCGTGCGGGTCCGGCGCACCTCGACGATCTCGTCGATCGGAATCTCCAACGGCTCCGGCAGCCGGTTGAAAGTATGCGCACGAAACTCCAGCCCGGCCCGGCTCAGCGTGAGCCGCCCGCCGACCGCCTCGGCACCGCGCCACAGGTTGGCGCTGGCGGTCACCAGGATGCCGTCATCCTCGGACATGTATCGATCCCACCCAAGATCAGCTGTAGTGGACGGACGTTACTAGCTCCCGCCCCGCCAGGCGACCCCGCGTGGGGCCTACAACTTACCGGCGCTCCGCCAGGTCCCACCCAGCGCCGTCCACTTAGGCCTCAGCCCGCACCACCCGCGCCAGCACGCCCCGCCCGGCTCGGCTGGCCCGGCTCGCTCGGCTCGGCTCGGCTCGCTGGGCTCGGCTCGGCGACACCCTCGCAGGCCGCGAAGCCGGCGGGCAGCGGCGGGCACATCAACCGGGCCGTGGAAGGTCACTCGTCCCCACGGTCGGGCTGTTCGGCGCGAGACGACTCCGAGCGAGCCGAGCCAGCGGCACGAGAGCTGCTTGCCGCGAGACGAGCAGCGATTGGGGCCGCGCCGCTACGGGTCACTCGCTGACCTCAGAGCGCCGCTAGACGACCACTAGCGGGCGGGTTGCGGTTGGGGGCGGCGTATCCGCGTACGGCTAAAAGGTGGCCGGGAGGGCCTCGGTGGGCTGGGGTGGCAGGAGGTCGCGGTCTTTGATCGCGGCCTCGAGTTGGGCCGGGAAGGCCTGGGTGTGGCGGTAGAGCTTGTAGATCAGCCAGGCCTCGAAGACCAGCAGGAGCGAGCCGGCGGTGATCGTGACCGGGATGAGCCAGCCGGTCAGGGGGGCGATGATGAAGACGGTCATCTCGTATTCGATGCCGCTGAACAGGTGGGTGCGGATGCGGTTGTTGCGCAGGGCGTCGCCGACCCGGCGTTTCAGGGAGGTCGATGCGTCGGCCGGGATTTCCGGGGTCTCGCTCGCCTCGGGGTCGTCGACCGCGCCTCGGGCCTCGGCCAGGCGGTCGCGCATCTCGGTGCGGACCTTGGTCATCTGGGAGCCGTTGAGGTAGCGGAAGAGGTCGAGGAAGATGACGACGGCCAGGAGCCAGAGGTAGATGTCGCGGTCGGTGCGCAGATATTGGCCGCCGAACAGGGTGAGGGCGCAGGCGAAGACGCGGAGCCGGTCGAAGACGAAGTCGAACCAGGCGCCGAACAGGGAGCCGGTGCCGTTCAGCCGGGCGATTTTGCCGTCCATGCAGTCGACCACGAAGCTCACGTGGAACAGCAGCGCACCGGCGACCAGCCACCAGCGGGTCTGCTGGGCGAAGCAGGCGGCCGCGGCGAGGCCGAGGATCGTCGCGACGGTCGTCAGCATGTTCGGGGTGATGCGGCGGTGCGGCGCCACGATCCGGACGAGCCGGGAAGCCAGCGGGTCGACCAACAGGACGGTCCACCAGGCATCCCGCGGCTTGTAGGTGCGCTCGCGGATCTCCTGCAAGGTCACGTTCACCGGCGGCACTTTAGAACGCGATGCTTTGAATCCGCTATGGCGACCGATCCTGATCACAACGAAAGGGTGCTGGTCACGGCCGTTTCCCCTGCGGTAACCCTGAATCCACCGCTGATGTGACGTTGATCTCATTTAACTCGTTTGCCACATCGGTTGTGCTTCCCGATCATGGTCGCATGACTTTCTCGCACCGGAAGGGCGCGTTCGCCCTGGCGCTTTGATCGCCGCCGCGCGATCGACGACCGCGCTTCTCACCCAGATGTGGCAGCAGGCGGAGAACGTCCGCCGCGAGTGGCTCGAGGTGGGTCTGTCCACCGAGCCGGCCGATCGCTCCACCACCGAAGAAATCCTGGCCGCGGTCTATGCCCGGCACCGGCGCGGTCGCCCGGTGTTCCGCTGGGTCGACTCCCCGCATGCCGCGCTGCCCCTTCTGCGGGGTCTGCCCACGCATGCCTCACTGATGTCCCTGGTCCGCGCGCCGGTGGTCGGCAAGGCCCCGTTGGCGTCGGACATCGCGGCCGGGCTGTCCCGCCTGCGAAGTGATCTGGACGACCGGGTGCTCGACCCGCCGCTCGACCGTCCGCCGTTCAAGCGCGAGAAGAACCAGCCCTGGCCGTCGTTGCCGCCGCTGGAGGCGCTTCGGGTCAGGGTCCCGTTCCTGGAGATCGTCCGGCAGGGGGTCCGGGACGGTCTGTGGCGAAGTCTCGGCCGCGGAACTTATCTGCCGGTGCGGGGTGCGCTCGGCGCGCCGGTCCCGGTCGGATGGTACGGGAATCAGGACGCGTCCTGGATCGCCTACTTCGAGGCGCTGCGGGCGATGGGGCTCGCGCAGTATCCGGCCTCGTTCGATCGATGGGTCGCGCTGACCCGGGCCGCCGGATGGTGGTGGCCCGGAGAGCGCGAGTGCGTGCTCGTCGAGCGACCCGTCGAATTGAGGGTGTCGCCGGTGCCGGGCGGACTGCACGGTGAAGTGGCCCTCGACCGTGTCGTCTACCGCGACGGCTGGTCTGTCTGATCAGTTTCTGGCGTGCCGTCCTCCCCGTGGAGGGCGGCACGCACCGATCAGTGGGCGTGGCCAGCTTGTGGACCTGAGCCTTCGGAGAGCGGCCGCGGCCGCTCGGTGCGCCGGCTCTGGAACGCCACGCCGAAGCCAGCGCCCGACGGCACGTCGTAAGAGAAGGCGGTCGGGTCGCCGGCCACGGCCGTCCCCCGATCCGCGCGTTGTCGCCGGCCTCGACGCCAAAGACAGCCCGGGGGATCTTCGTTGCAGGGACGGGATTTGAACCCGCGACCTCGGGCTTATGAGGCCCGCGAGCACTCCGAGCTGCTCTACCCTGCGAGTGCGCCACCGGGGACTCGAACCCCGAACCAGCCGCTTAAGAGGCGGATGCTCTGCCAGTTGAGCTAGTGGCGCCTGCGTACCCCTGGGGAGGTTCGAACTCCCGCCCTCCGGATTCGTAGTCCGGCGCGCTGTCCAGCTGCGCTACAGGGGTGTGTGATGCCGTGGACCCGGCCGGCTTCGAACCGGCTGCCTCCCGCTTGCAGGGCGGGCGCTCTCCCGAATGAGCTACGAGCCCGGGTGACGGCGTCGGCGCGTTGGCCGGGTAGCGCAAGTAGTCCCGTCCAGCGAGCCGTAGCCAGCCCGCGTCCGATGCCGTCGGCTATTTAATTGTTTTTATAAATGGCGCGCACGGGCGGCAGGAATTGAACCCGCAACACACGAATTTGGAAGCCGTTGCTCTACCGGATTGAGCTACGCCCGCAAGCTTGGAGACGAAAAAGCCGCCCGTCCCACAGGGGGAGGGCGGCAGCGGAAGCCGTTGCGGCTTCAGCTGTTATGCCAGCTCACTCCTGGGGTGGACCACTTCCGCGCTCGTCGCAGGCGCTTGGCAGCGAGGACGACCTGATCGGCGGCCTGCCACATCATTGACTTCCCCTCTCGTGCGCTCCAGCGTTGAACGAGACAAACATTAGTGCCTGTGCGCGGTCGCGGCAATCCTTTTATCGCCGCAATTTGATTGATCGGGGAATGGGGCTGTTGGACGGCCGCTGCCCTCCCCCACCCCGGCACTGGGTGGGGACCAGTCAACCACCCAGGTCTGACATTTCTCTGCCGTCATCCACAGCTCTCCGCCGTCATCCGCCGCCGGAGACGCACGACCACGCGACACAGGCAGGCCGCGCGACGCGGGAAGGCGACGCGACACCGCCAGACCGCACGACACGGCCAGACCGCACGGCCAGAGCACGCGACATGGGCCGGACCGCGCGACGCGGGCCAGACCACACGACACGGCCAGGCGAGGCGACACGGCCCGGCCACGGGACTCGACCAGGCCACGGGACGGCCCGGGAACGGGTTCAATGCGGTTGCGGAGTTCGGCTCATCGTCCGCCGGCGGCCGGGCCTGCCGATTCGACTGGTAGGAAGCCCACCGAACGGAGGAGAGCCCGATGATCGACCTACTGCAACAGACCAGCCTGTCGACGACGCTCACCGTGCGCCTCCAGGTGGTCAGCGCCAACTCGGGGCGGCCGCTGCACGGATGCCCGGTTCGGCTGTGGCGCTGCGACGAGCGGCCCTGCGGCGACCAGCGGCGGGCCGGCGGTGCGGTCGAGGTCCGGATCAGCGACAACTTCGGGTGGACCGAGTTTGACGGGCTGCTGCCGGCGGCCGGCCCGGGGCGGTGGCCGCACCTGCACTTCGACATCCACGGGAAGGCCGGGCGGCTCGCGCTTCCTGGGGACTGCTCCCCCGCGTACGCCTCAAGCAGCTTGATCGGCAGCGACCTCGCCGTCGCCTGCGGCGTGGGTGAGCCTCTTTTGATCGCGTCGGTGACCGGGGACGAGCGCCGCGGGCTGGTCGCGACCCGCACGTTGAACGTGGGATAGATCTTCACCCCCGGACGGGGGTAGCGCCGCGGCCCCGGGCAGCGAAGGCTGTCAGGAAAGCTCGGCTAGGAGACTGACCATGACAGCGACCCGGGGCACGACCGCGTTCCGCGAGGCCCGCGACTTCCTGATCGCCCACCGCGAAAACTATGCGGAGGCCGTCGACCGGTTCGACTGGCCGGAGCTGGACGAGTTCAACTGGGCGCTCGACTGGTTCGACGTGATCGCCGAGGGTAACGACAGCCCGGCCCTGTGGATCGTCGAGGAGGACGGGTCGGAGCAGCGGTTCTCGTTCGCCGAGATGGCGCACCGCTCCGACCAGGTGGCCTGCTGGCTGCGTGCTCAGGGGGTCGAGCGCGGCGACCGGATCGTGCTGATGCTCGGCAATCAGGTCGAACTGTGGGACACCATCCTCGCGGTGATGAAACTGGGCGCCGTGCTCATTCCGGCCACTCCCCTGCTCGGCCCGGCCGACGCCGCCGACCGGGTGGGCCGCGGCGGCGCCAAGCATGTGATCGCCACGGCGGCGGCGGCGAGCAAGTTCCAGCAGGACGGCATCACCCGGATCGCGGTCGGCGACGCCGTCGAGGGCTGGCTGCGTTTTCACGACGCCTACGCCGTCTCGGAAGAGTTCGAGCCCGACGGCGTGACCAAGGCGAGCGACACCCTGCTGCTCTATTTCACCTCGGGCACCACGGCCCGTCCCAAGCTGGTCGAGCACACCCACGCGTCCTACCCGGCCGGGCACATCTCGACGATGTACTGGATCGGCCTGGAGCCGGGCGACGTGCATCTCAACATCTCCTCGCCCGGCTGGGCCAAGCACGCCTGGAGCAACGTTTTCGCGCCCTGGAACGCCGAGGCGTGCGTGTTCATCTACAACTACACGCGCTTCGACCCCGGCCGTCTCATGGCCGAGATGCAGCGCTGCGGCGTGACCAGTTTCTGCGCGCCGCCGACCGTGTGGCGCATGCTGATCCAGTCCGACCTGTCGGAGCTGCGCACCCCGCCGCGGCTGGTCGTCGGGGCCGGTGAGCCGCTCAACCCCGAGGTCATCGAGCAGGTCCACAAGGCGTGGGGCGTGCTGATCCGCGACGGCTTCGGCCAGACCGAGACCACCGTGCAGATCGCCAACTCGCCCGGCCAGCCGGTCAAGCCCGGTTCGATGGGCCGGCCGGTGCCGGGCTACACGATCGAGCTGATCGACCCGCTGACCGGTTCGCCGGCCGGCGAGGGCGAGATCTGCGTGGCGCTCGAGCCGCGGCCGCTCGGCCTGATGGTCGGCTACCACGGCGATTCCGCGCTGACCGCTGAGCGCATGACCGGCGGTTACTACCACACCGGTGACGTCGCATCCCGGGACGCCGACGGCTACATCACGTACGTCGGGCGCACCGACGACGTGTTCAAGGCGTCCGATTACCGGATCTCGCCGTTCGAGCTGGAAAGTGTGCTGCTCGAGCACGAGGCGGTGGTCGAGGCCGCGGTGGTGCCGTCGCCCGACCCGCTCCGGTTGGCGGTGCCGAAGGCGTACATCGTGCTGGCCTCCGGTTGGGAACCCGATGCGGCGACCGCGGAGGCGATTTTCGCTTACGCGAAGGAACACATGCCCCCGTACGCGCGGATCCGCCGCCTGGAGTTCGCCGACTTGCCGAAGACGGTCTCGGGCAAGATCCGCCGGGTGGAGTTGCGTGCGGCCGAACGGGAGAAGCACGCCGACTCTTCCGCCACGCCGCTCGGAGAGTTCACCGGCTAGATTGGCGCGGTGCTGCGACGCCTGAGTTTTCTCCTGGCCGTTGCTGCGCTGCTCGGCGGGATGGCGTTCGCCATGGTCACCGAGGCGGTGCAGCAGTCGCCGACGATCGACGAGCCGGTCTACGTCGGCAGCGCGGTGGTCTACGAGCAGCAGCACGGCCTGCGCTACAACCCGGAGCATCCGCCGCTGGGCAAACTGGCGATGGCGGTCGGCCTGGGCTTCGAGCACGCGGTTCTGGACCCTTCGTTCAACCAGAACCAGACGCTGCTCGGGCGGCGTCTGCTCTACGAGAGCGGCAACAACCCGTACCGGCTCATGCTGGCCGCCCGCATCCCGATGATCGTGCTGACGCTGCTGTTCGGGCTGGTGGTGTTCGGCTTCGCCCGCGACCTGGCCGGGCCGTGGGCGGGGCTGATGGCGCTGGTGCTCTACGCCTTCGACCCCGACGTGCTCGCCCACGGCTCGCTGGCCACGCTCGACGTGCCGGCGGCCGGGCTGCTGCTGACCACCTTCTGGATGCTGTGGCGGGCCCGGTCCCGTCCCGGGCTCTATCTGCCGCTGGCCGGGATCGCCCTGGGCGCGGCGCTGGCGACCCGGGCGAGCGCGCTCCCGATGGTGCCGCTCGTCCTGGCCCTGTCGTTGCCGGCGGTGCGGCGCCGCTGGTGGGTCCGGGTGCTCGCGGCGGTCGGGGTCGGCGCGATCGCGGTGGCGGTGGTGTGGGCGGTCTATCTGGCGGTCGACCCGTCGCTGCGGTGGGTGACACCGGCCGGGGTGACCAACCCGGGCGGGCTGCGCGGGCTCGCGGTCGACCTGCTGCCGTTCCCCCAGCCCTACCGGGACGGGGTGCTGATCCAGTTCCAGTTCGAGTCGTCGAGCTTCAACGGGTTCCTGCTCGGCCACGCCTATCACGGGCGGCTCTGGTATTACCTGCCGGTCGCGCTGCTGATCAAGACGCCGCTGGGGTTGCTGGCGTTGTGGGCGGCCGGCGCGGTGACCATGCTGGTGCGGCGGTCGTTGCGGGTGGCGGCGCTTTACACGTTGCTGCCGTCGCTGGTGCTGTTCCTGGTGGCGATGACGGGCGCCCGCGACTTCGGCACCCGCTACGTCATCTTCATGCCCATGTTCATGACAGTGGCGGCGACGACCGTCCTGACCGTTCGGCGGCGGGCGGTCGTCGGGCCGACGGGCTCGGTGGTCGCGGTTCCGGCTTCGGAGTCGACATCGGGCGCGGATGCGGGCGCGGGCTCCAGCTCGGGTGCGGGTGCGGGTGCGGGTTCGGGAACGGGGTGGGGGCGGCCGGCCGTCGATCACCTGGACGGGGCGGGCGACGAACGTCATGAGGTGGGGGACGACAGTGACCACGCCTCGGTCGAAAAGGCGGGGGCGGCCCGGTCTGCGGTTGAGGGGCGGTCGCCCCGCGTACGAAAAATGGTGCTGTTGCCGACGCTGGCGTTGGTTTTGTTCGTGGCCGTGAGTTCCGCCCGGGTTTTTCCGTATTTTCTGCCTTATTCCAACGAGGCGTTCGGCGGGCCGGCCAAGACGCACCTCAACCTGCACGACGCCAATGTGGACTGGGGGCAGGATCTCGCGCGGCTGGCGACCCGGCTGAAGGATCGCTATCCCGGACAGCCGGTCTGGTTGGTCTACAAGGGCAGCGGCGTGCCGGAATATTACGGCATCCGGGGCCGCGACCCGCTGACCGCGTCGAACGACGAGGTGCACGGGCTGCTGGTCGTGTCGGATTCGCGGGTGGCGCTGGCGACCGGGCAGCTCAAGGTGCTGATCGACAGCAGCACCCCGATCGACGAGGTCGGCTATTCGATCACCATCTATCGCCGCTGAGCGGTCACTCGGTCTCGAAGCCGATGGGCCGGGCACGCGCTGTGACCGCCACTCGCGGTCGTCCGCTCCGGGGGTCCAGGGCGCCGGTTCGGCCGTGAAGCCCATGCCGGCCTCGCCCATCGACTCCCACGCACCCGAGCATCGCGGGTGCGTGGGGTCTTGTGCAACGTGGTCAGGCGGAGCGGAGCCAGAAGGTCAGGCCCAGTTCGGGCTCCTCGTGGGGCTTGCCGTCCCAGGCGGGTTCGCCCGGGCCGAATGTTGTGGCCAGCACCTCGTCGGCGATCAGGTCGCGGTGTTCGGCGAGGGCTTCGGCGGTGTCTTCGCGGGACGCCGAGTAGCGCAGCTCGATGCGGTCCGACACTTCGAGCCCGGTGGCCTTGCGGGCCTCCTGGATCAGGCGGATCGCGTCGCGGGCCAGGCCGGCCCGCTTCAGCTCCGGCGTCAGGCGCAGGTCGAGGGCGACCGCCGCGCCCGACTCGGAGGCGACCGCCCAGCCCTCGCGCGGGGTTTCGGTGATGAAGACCTCGTCGGGGGTGAGCTCGATCGTCTCGTCGCCGACCGTCAGCGACGCGGTGCCGTCGGCGAGCGAACGCTTCAACGCCGCCGCGTCGGCCGCGGCGATCGCGGCCGCGACTTCCTGCACCCGCTTGCCGAAACGCTTGCCGAGCGCGCGGAAGTTGGCCTTGGCCGAGGCGTCCACCAGCGACTGTTCCATCGGCAGGACCGTGCCCACGTTGAGCTCGGACGCGATCTCGGCGATCAGCTCCGGCCCGAGCTGGTCGAGGCCCTGAGCCGAGGCCAGCGCGCTCGACAGCGGCTGCCGGGTCTTGACGCTCGACTCGGCGCGGGCGGTGCGGCCGAGCTCGACCAGCCGCCGGGCGAGCGCCATCTGGCCGGCCAGGTTTTCATCGATGAGGGCGGCGTCGGCCACCGGGTAGGACGCCAGGTGGACCGATGAGGCGGCGGCCGGGTCGACCGCGACGACCATGTCCTGCCAGACCTTCTCGGTCAGGAACGGCGTCAGCGGCGCCAGCAGCAGCGTCACCGTGCGGAGCGTCTCGTGCAGGGTGGCCAGGGCGGCCGGGTCGCCGCGCCAGAAGCGGCGGCGGCTGCGCCGGACGTACCAGTTGGAGAGGTCGTCGACGAAGGCGGCGAGCAGCTTGCCCGTCTCGTGGGTGTCGAAGGCGTCCATCGCCGCGTCGACCGCGCGGACCAGCGTGTGCAGCTCGGAGAGCAGCCAGCGGTCGAGGACCGGGCGGTCGGCCGGGGCGGGGTCGGTCGCCGACGGCGACCAGCCGGCCGTACGCCCGTACAGCGCCTGGAAAGCGGCGGTGTTCCAGTAGGTCAGCAGCGTCTTGCGCACGACCTCCTGAAGCGTGTTGTGCCCGACCCGGCGGGACGACCAGGGTGAGCCGACCGCGGCCATGAACCAGCGCACCGCGTCGGCGCCGTGCCGTTCGAGCAGCGGGATCGGCTCGAGGATGTTGCCCAGGTGCTTGGACATCTTGCGGCCGTCCTCGGCGACGATGTGCCCGAGGCAGACCACGTTTTCGTAGGCCGAGCGGTCGAAGACCAGGGTGCCGACCGCCATGAGCGTGTAGAACCAGCCGCGGGTCTGGTCGATCGCCTCGGAGATGAACTGCGCCGGGTAGCTGTTCTCGAACTGCTCCTTGTTTTTGTACGGGTAGCCGAACTGGGCGAACGGCATCGAGCCCGAGTCGTACCAGGCGTCGATCACGTCGGGCACCCGGGTCGCGGTCTCGCCGCACGACGGGCAGTCGAAGGTGATCTCGTCGATGAAGGGCCGGTGCGGGTCGAGGTGCTGGAGGTCCTTCTTCGCCAGCGTGCCCAGTTCAGAGAGCGAACCGATGCAGGTGAGGTGGCCGTCGGAACAGCGCCAGATCGGCAACGGCGTTCCCCAGTAACGGGAACGGGACAGCGCCCAGTCGACGTTGTTGTCGAGCCAGTCGCCGTACCGCCCGTATTTGATGGTCGACGGCTGCCAGTTGGTGCGCTCGTTCTCCCGCAGCAGCTTCTCGCGGATCGCGGTCGTCCGCACGTACCACGACGGCTGCGCGTAGTAGATCAGCGGCGTGTGGCAGCGCCAGCAGTGCGGGTAGCTGTGCGTGTACGGCACTTCGCGGAACAGCCGGCCGCGGCGCCGCAGGTCGTCGACGAGCGCGGCGTCGGCGGTCTTGAAGAAGACCCCGCCGACCAGCGGCACCTCGGGCTCGAACGTCCCGTCGGGGCGCACCGGGTTGACCATCGGCAGCCCGTACGCCCGGCAGGTCGCGAGGTCGTCGGCGCCGAACGCCGGCGACTGGTGGACCAGGCCGGTGCCGCTCTCGGTGGTCACGTAGTCGGCCAGCACCACGTAGTGCGCGTCGGGCACCTCGACCAGGTCGAACGGCCGCTGATAGGCCCAGCGCTCCATCTCGCGCCCGGTGAACGACTCGCCGGTCGGCGTGAAGCCCTCGGGGACCAGTTCCGCGGCCACGACGAGGTTTTCCGCGCCGTCCGAAACCACCACGTAGGTGACCGACGGGTTGACCGCGACCGCCGTGTTGGAGACCAGCGTCCACGGCGTCGTCGTCCAGACGAGCAGCGAGGCGCGGCCGGCCAGCGGGCCCGAGGTGAGCGGGAAACGCACGTAGACCGAGGGGTCGATGTCGTTCTCATAGCCCTGGGCCAGCTCGTGATCGCTCAGCGCGGTCTGGTCACGCGGGCACCAGGGCGCCACGCGGAAGTCTTCGACCAGCAGGCCCTGGTCGAAGATCTGCTTGAGCGACCACCACACCGACTCGATGTAGTCGGGGTCCATGGTGCGGTAGGCGCCGTCCATGTCGACCCAGTAGCCCATGCGCTCGGTCAGCGCGGCGAACGCGTCGGTGTGCCGGGTGACCGACTCGCGGCACTTGGCGTTGAACTCGGCGATCCCGTACGCCTCGATGTCCTGCTTGCCGGTGAACCCGAGCTCCTTCTCGACCGCGAGCTCGACCGGCAGGCCGTGGCAGTCCCACCCGGCCTTGCGGGCGACGTGGAAGCCCTTCATCGTCTTGTAGCGCGGGAAGACGTCCTTGAAGACCCGGCTCTCGATGTGGTGCGTGCCGGGCATGCCGTTGGCGGTCGGCGGGCCCTCGTAGAAAATCCAGTCCGGCCGGCCCTCGGTCTGCTCGAGACTGCGGGCGAAGACGCTGTTGGCGTGCCAGAAGTGCAGCACCTCGTGGTCGAGGGCGGGCAGGTCGACCTGCGCGGGCACGGGCCGGTAGCTCGGATTTTTCACCCGACCACCTTATCCAGGCGTTCGGATCTAGGCGTTCCGGACCGCGGCGGCCTCCTCCAGGCCCAGGATGCCGACCGCCTGCTCGCGCATCTCGACCTTGCGGACCTTGCCGGTGACGGTCATCGGGAAGCCGTCGACGATATGGACGTACCGCGGGATCTTGTAGTGGGCGAGCCGGCCGGTGCAGAACTCGCGCACGGCCTCGGCGGAAAGCGGCTGCGCACCGGCTCGAAGGACGATCCAGGCCATCAGCTCCTCGCCGTACTTCTCGTCCGGAACGCCGATCACCTGCACGTCCGCGACGTCGGGATGGGTGTAGAGGAACTCCTCGACCTCGCGCGGGTAGACGTTCTCTCCGCCCCGGATGACCAGGTCCTTGATCCGGCCGACGATGTTGAGATAGCCGTCGGCGTCCATCGTGGCCAGGTCGCCGGTGTGCATCCAGCGGGCCGCGTCGATCGCGCCGGCCGTCGCCTCGGGCTGCTCCCAGTAGCCGAGCATCACCGCGTAGCCGCGCGTGCACAGCTCGCCCGCCTCGCCGCGGGGCAGCACCAGGCCGGTCGCCGGGTCGACGATCTTGGACTCCAGGAGCGGCATGACGCGGCCGACCGTCTCGGTGCGGCGGGCCAGGTTGTCGTCCGGGCGGGTCATGGTCGACACCGGGGACGTCTCGGTCATGCCGTAGCAGATCGCGACCTCGGTCATGTTCATCTCGGCGACGACCCGCTTCATCACCTCGACCGGGCAGGGCGAGCCGGCCATGATGCCGGTCCGCAGGCTGGACAGGTCGTAGTCGGCGAAGTCGGCCAGGCCCAGTTCGGCGATGAACATGGTCGGTACGCCGTACAGGGAAGTGATGCGTTCCGTGGCGACGGCCCGGAGGGTCGCCGCCGGGTCGAAGCCGGGTGCCGGGAGCACGATGCAGGCCCCGTGGGTGGTCGCCCCGAGGTTGCCCATGACCATGCCGAAGCAGTGGTAGAGCGGCACCGGCAGGCAGACACGGTCGTGCTCGGTGTAGTTGACGAGCTCGCCGACGAAGTAGCCGTTGTTGAGGATGTTGTGGTGCGAGAGCGTCGCGCCCTTGGGGAACCCGGTCGTGCCCGACGTGTACTGGATGTTGATCGGGTCGTCGAAGGCGAGCGTCGCCGCCCGCGCGTCAATGCCCGATTTATCCCCGGCGAGGAAGAGCTCATCGAACCCGTCCGTCCCGATGAATATGGCCTTGTCGAAGCCGATTTCCCCGATCATCCCGCGGTAGTCGCTCGTCTTGAACGACACCGCGCTGATCAACAGGCGCATACCGGACTGCGTGACCACATAATCCAGCTCATGCGTCCGATATGCCGGATTGACATTCACCAGGATCGCGCCGATCTTGGCCGTCGCGTACTGCGTGAGAACCCACTCGGCGCAGTTCGGCGCCCAGATGCCGACCCGGTCACCCTTCTCGATGCCGCGCGCGAGCAGGCCCCGCGCCAGCCGGTCGACGTCGGCGTCGAAGGCCGCGTACGTCCAGCGGCGTCCCGACGCCACGTCGACCAGCGCCTCCCGGTCGCCGAAGCGGACCACGGTGCGTTCGAGGTTTTCCCCGATCGTCTCGCCGAGCAGGGGCAGATCGGAGATGCCGGAGGCGTACGACGGCTGCATTTCCGCAGCATGGCCCGGTCGGCGGAGCCTGGCTACCCCCGTTCGGGGGTGCCATGCTGGCAACGTGCTCGAAACAGCTCTGCAACGCATTCGACGGGCCTCCGGGCTGCCGGTCGCGTTCGGCGGCCTGGTGTCGGCCGACGGGCGCTCGATGCGGCTGACCGACTTCGCCGGCACGACCACGCTCGCCCTCAACGGCCTGGTGGTGAGCGCGGGCAACGGGCTCGGCGGCCGGGTCGTGACGACCGCGCGGCCGGGCCGGGTCGAGGACTACGCGGCCGACCCGCGGATCAGCCACGAATACGACGCGCCGGTCACCACCGAAGGGCTGCGAGCCATCGCGGCCGTGCCGGTGGCGATGGGCGGCCCGGTGCTCGCGGTGCTCTACGCCGGAACCCGGGCGCCGCTCTCCGTCGGGGCGCGGGCGCTCGACGCGATGGGGCAGGTCGCGGTGCGGCTGGGCACCGAGCTGACCGTCCGCCGGGAGGTCGCGCGACGCCTCGCCGAACTGGAGACCGCGGCCGCCCGGGGACGCCCGGACGCGACCACAGCCGAGTGGGAGAACGTGCGGTTGGCCCACGCGGACCTGCGTACGCTCGCGGCCGAAACCGACGATCCCCGCCTGCGCCGGCGGTTGCAGGAGATCTCCGCCCGCCTGGCCGGCGAGGCCGCGCCGACCTCGCTGAATCCCCTCTCCCCGCGCGAACTCGACGTGCTCGCCATGGTCGCGGTCGGCTGCGGCAACGCCGAGGCGGCCCGGCGGCTCGGCCTGCTGCCCGAGACCGTCAAGAGCTACCTGCGCAACGCGATGCGCAAGCTGGGCACGCACGGCCGCATGGAGACCGTGGTGGCCGCCCGGCGGCTAGGCTTCCTTCCGTGATCATGCAGCGGGTGGTGGCCGGCCCTTCCGGCGTGTCGACCATTGATGCGGACGTGCCCGCACCGGGCCCGGGCGAGGTGCTGGTGCGCACGGTCCTCGCCGGCATCTGCGGCTCGGACACGCACGCGCTCGCCGGCCGGCACCCGTTCATCGACCTGCCCTATCTCCCCGGCCACGAGGTCGCCGGGGTGGTCGAGGCGACCGGTCAGCGGGTCGTGCTGGAACAGTTCCTCCCCTGCTGGGAGTGCAAGCAGTGCCGCGCCGGCCGGCCGAACGTCTGCGAGGTGACGATCCCGCTCCCCCGGATCCAGGACGCCCAACTCCGCCTCCAGGGCAGCGCCACCTACCTCCCGGACGACTTCACCGAGGCCATGCCGCCTGCTCTCCACCGGCCAGGTCGTCATCGACGACCTCATCACGTCGGTGCGGCCGCTGAGCGAGGCCGCCGCGGCCTTCGCCGAGGCAAGCTCCGGCGATCACGTCAAGGTCCTGCTCAAACCGGCTTAGAAGTACGCGTCGTCCATCCGCTCGCGGCCCGTCGGTTCCCGCCGGCTGCAACACCGGGCCGTCCGCCCCCGCCGGCCCGGCCTTTCCCCACCCAGGGCGAACCACTGCAACGCCCCACCGCGGCGGCTCTCCGGCGGTGAACTCACCTGTTGTGGATGATCCGGCGGCATCGACAGTCCTGGCCGAGGTGCTTCCGGGGATCGCGGTCGTCTTCGGTGAGGTCCCAGCCGGACCCAGCGCGATCTGATCGACTTCGGTCTCGTGCCGTCCGCCGGGCCGGCGCTGGCCATGGTCGCCCTTCAAATGCAGCTGAGCGAGATCACGGGCCTGGTCAGAACCAACATCGCGCTGACCAACCAGGTACTGACGACCATCCGCCACGAGCAAATGGGCCAGGCTGACGGCCCACGTCGCCACCGTCGATCAGGTAGTCGACCAGGCTCGCGAGAGCGGATCCGTCCCGGCGTCGCTGTGGGACACCGTCGCGGGCAGGAAGATCGTCTTCGACGCGTACGCCCTCTTGTCGTCCGTCCAGGCATGGATCGGATATCACGCGCTCCACGCCGAACGCGACGAGCTCCAGCGGCGGCGCCCGGCCTCCATCGAGCCGCCGGACACCGCTACGACCGGCGCTCCATGGTGAGCCCCTCACCGTCGGCGCCCACGTGCTGAAACCCGGCCTTCTCCCACGCCCGTATCGCGCGCCGGTTGTCCGCCGCGGGATCGACAGTCACCCGTGACCACTTCAGGTCGCCCAGGAGGTGATCGGCCAGGGCCCGGGCGGCATCGGGTCCATAGCCGCGTCCGCGGGCCTGCGGAGCGAGGATGAGATCGATGCCGCCCTCGGTCTGGTTCGCATGCCAGTACTGGGCATAGCCGACCGGTGCGTCACCGGCCAGGACAACGAACGACTCGACATCCGGCCGCACGAGCCGGCCTGCAATGGGGTCCCGCTCGATCACCGCGAGATCTCACCACGTGATCCCGCAATGTCTCAAGGTCGAGGCTCGCTCGGCCGCCCGGGGACAAAGATCGTGTTGATTAGGTCAGGTCAGGTTGTACTGGTAGTCGAGGCGGACGCGGCCCTCGTGGTCGAGGAGCAGGAGGATCTCGCCGCGCCAGGTGGCTTCGCCGGTCGCGGTGGTGATCATGTCTACGGTGAAGAGGACGCTGTCGTGGTGGGCGTGAACGGGGCCGGCCGGGATGAAGTGGTTCTGGCCGTCGGCCACCAGCTGCCGGTAGGCGTCGGTGACTCGCTGGTAGAGGTCTTCGTAGCGGTTCTCGGGGGTGTACTGGACGGCGCCCGGTGCCCAGATCTCGGCTACCTCGGCGCGGCGTTCGTCGTCCGAGGTGAGGTTCCAGACGCGGACGTAGCGGTCGACAAGCTCTTTGGTCATGCCGGGACGGTAGAACCGGTTCCCTGACAACCGGTGGCAGTGAAGATGCGCGACACTCGAGGGCATGCCCGCCAGCCGGCTGATCTCGATCCTCCTGCTGCTCCAGGTGCGCGGCCGGATGAGTGCCGACGAGCTGGCCGAGGCGCTGGAGGTGTCGCCGCGCACGATCTACCGGGACGTGGAGGCGCTCGGGGCGGCCGGGATCCCGGTCTACGGCGAGGCCGGTCACGGCGGCGGCTACCGGCTGCTCGACGGCTTCCGCACGCGGCTGACCGGCCTGACCGCGGGCGAGGCCGGGTCGCTGGGGCTGGCCGCGCTGCCCCGGGCGGCCGCCGACCTCGGGCTGGAGCCGGAGGCCCGGGCGGCCTGGATCAAAATGGTGGCCGCGCTGCCGCCGCCCCTGCGCCAAGCCGCGGCCGAGTTCGACGACCGGTTCTACGTCGACGTGCCGGCCTGGTATCACGAGGCGGCCCGCACCCCGGCCCTCGCCGCCACGGCCGACGCGATCCGGCGGAGCCGGGTCATCCGGATCCGCTATCTGCGCTGGGCGCAGCCGCACGAGGTGACCCGCACGGTGCGGCCGCACGGCCTGGTGCTCAAGGCGGGCCACTGGTATCTGGTCGCCCAGCACCGGGCCGGGATGCGAACCTACCGGGTCGACCGCATCCGGCACCTGGTCGTGTCGGAGGAGAGCTTCGCCCGGGCCGCCGGGTTCCGGCTGGCCGCTTACTGGGACGTCTACCTGACCGACCTGGCCGAACGCCGCCACACCGGCACGGCGACGCTCCACATCGGGCGGTCGGCGTTCGGGTTGCTGCCCTACACCGCCGATCCGGCCGTGGCCGAGGCCGCCCGCCGCACCGCTACAGCGTTGCCCGACCCGGACCGCCTCGAGGTCGTCATCCCGACCGAGTCGCTCGACCACGCGGCCGCCGAGATCCTCCGCCTGGGCACCGACGTCGAGGTGGTGGCGCCGCCCGAGTTGCGGGACCGGGTGGCGGCGGTGATCCGGAGCCTGGCCGCTCGATATGCCGTCGGACGCCCCGGAGATGTGATGATCGAGGAATGACGACAAGCAGCCGGGATGCGACGCGGCCTGACGCCGGGCCGGCGCGGGCCTACGGCCCGGTGTTGCCGTCAGATCTGACCGACGGGCCGGGTTCGGATGGACGGCGCGTACGAAAAAGCGGACCGCCCGGCCGGCGGTCCGCTTTCTCTCAGGGCAGGAAGTAGTTCGGGTTGGGCAGTTTGAAGGTCTTGTCGGCGAAGCCGCCCTTGAGGTCGCTGAACTGGTCGCCGAAGTTGCCGACGATGTCGTAGCCCAGGGATTCGATGTGGGCGCGGGTGGCCGACTTGTAGTGAATTGTCGTGCACTTGCCGCCGGGGTCGGCGGCGCAGGCCTGCTTGAGGTAGTCGGGGTAGGCGGTGACGTCGGGCTTGGTGAAAAGGCCGTCCTCGCCGTCACGCAGCGTCGTGGGCTTGGGGTAGCCGGCGTCGACGCCGATCTGGTCGGCGGTGAGGTTGCCGAGGGTGGCCTGCTCCTGGGAAGTCGGGCGGCCGGTCAGGTAGAAGATCGCGTAGCCCTCGCGCTCGGCGGACGTGACCATCGAGACCATGCCGGGTACGGCCGGGAAGCGCTGGTTGAGCACGTAGTCGGCGTTGGTCGTCGGGTTGAACGCCCAGTTGCTGAAGACCTCGTAGTTCCAGGTCGCCAGCGTGGTGTCGTCGACGTCGAGGATGATCGCCTTGGTCTTGTGCCGGGCCGGGTGGGCGTGCGCAAGGTAGTGAGCGCCGTCGGAGGCCGCCGAACGGGCCTCGCGGGCATAGTTGCTGTCGTCGCCGAACTGGCCGGTGCCGAGCGCGTCGCCGTAGTAGTTGCGCAGCTGCTGGCGCAACACGTCGATGTTGGTGACGTCCTTCTCGGACCGCGGGGTGATGGTCTTGATCGCCGGCTGCAGGGTGGTCGCCGATGACGCCGCGTAACCGACGCCGGCGCCGCCGAGCGCGGCCACCGCGAGAGCGGCGACCGCGGTGATGCCGAGCCGCCGGGTAATGGTGAATGTCATTCCAGTGAACTTAGTGGAAACTAAGCCGCCAGCAAGCTGGTCATCTGGCCGATGGCCGCGGTCCCGTCGACCGGGCTCGAGAAGAGGAAGCCCTGGCCGAGCGGGCAGCCGAGCCGGGCCAGCAGGTCGCGGTGTTCCGGGTCCTCGATGCCCTCGGCGATCACCGTGAGCCCCTGCGACTGGGCCAGGCTGATGATGCCGTCGACCAGCGCCAGCTGCTGTTCGCTCTCGACCATGCCGTCGATGAACATCTTGTCGATCTTCACCACGTCGATCGGGCGCTGCCGCAGGTAGCCGAGCGACGAGTAGCCGGTGCCGAAGTCGTCGATCGCCACCCGTACGCCGTGCTCGCGCAGCGCCGCCAGGTCCTGCCAGATCGTCTCGTGGTCGCCGACCAGCAGCGTCTCGGTGATCTCCAGCATGAGCGCGTGCGGGGGCACCCCGGCGTACTCGAGGGACTGCAGCACCTGGTCGACGAAGCCGGACTCGCGGAACTGGCGGACCGAGACGTTGACGCTCACGTACGGCTGGCGCACCCGGGGCAGCACCCGCCGCCACTGGGCGACCGTGTGCAGGGCCTGGTCGAGCACCCACCGGCCGATCGGCACGATGAGCCCGCTCTCCTCGGCCACTTCAATGAACGAAGCCGGCGCGATCACGCCCTGGGACGGGTGCTGCCAGCGGACCAGCGCCTCGAATCCGACCGGCTCGTCGTTGGTGAGGTCGACGATCGGCTGGTACTGGAGCAGGAAGTGGCCCTCGTTGACCGCGTGGTCGAGTGCCGACCGCAGTTCCAGCCGCTGCACCATCGCGTCGTGCAGGTGCTTCTGGTAGCGGCGCCACTGGTTCTTGCCGGCGCCCTTGGCGACGTACAGCGCGAGGTCGGCCTGGCGGAGCAGCTCGTCGGCGGTGTCGGCCTCGGGGGTGGTGGTGATGCCGATGCTGGCCACGGCGTACAGGGTCTGGCCGCCGTCGGCCGGGACCGGTTCGCCCAGCGCGGTGAGGATGCGCTGGGCGGTGTCCTCGACCGCGTTCGGGTCCCAGACGTTCTCGATCAGGCAGGCGAACTCGTCGCCGCCGAGACGGGCCGCGGTGTCGTCGGCCCGCAGGGCGCCGCTGATCCGCTCGGCGACCGCGATCAGCAGCTGGTCGCCGACCGCGTGGCCGAGCGTGTCGTTGACGATCTTGAAGTCGTCGAGGTCGATGAAGAGCACGCCGACGACCGAGCCGTCCCGGGCCGCGCGGGCCAGGGCGTGCTGGAGCCGGTCGGCGAACAGCACCCGGTTGGCCAGGCCGGTCAGCCCGTCGTGGAACGCCTGGTGGGTGAGCTCGCGCTCGAGGCGGCGGCGCTCGGTGACGTCTCTGAGGGTGATGACCAGCCCGGCGACCGTGCGGTCGGCTCTCAGGTCGCGGCAGTCCATTTCCAGGAGCAGATCTTTGATCGCCCGGAAGTCCTCTCTCGGGACGGATGCGCCGGCGCGCACGGCCGACAGAACGGACATCAGGCGTTGGTGATCTTCCGTCGCGATCACCTGCGTCAAGCCGAAATTGGTCGGGTCGGCGCCGAACACCGCACGGGCCGACGGCGACGCGTAACGGATCCGGTCGGCCTCGTCGACGATCAGAATGACGTCCGACGTATTTTGCACTAATGTCCGGAAATAGACCTCGCTGTTGCGCCGGACCACCTCCTGGTTGAGGCCGATCCGCTCGATCGCCAGCGCGGCCTGCCCGGCCAGCACCTCGATCGAGCGCTGCAACCCGGGCAGCGCCCAGGTCGGGGCGCCCACGTGCAGCACACCGACCAGAGGGTCGCCGGTCGGACGGTCGCGGAGCACCAGCGGGCAGCGCAGGGCCATGTGGAAGTGGGTCAGGCGTACGCCGACCGCCCAGTCGATGTCGCGGGTCGGCACCAGCCGGGCGGCGGTACCGGCCTGCCGGTCCGCGGCCGCCTGAGCGGCCGCGTCGCCCGAGGGCGGTTCGGCGATGGCCAGCCCGAGCACCACGCCGTGCGGCACGTCGGCCGGCAGCAGGTCGTCGACGGCGGTGCGCACCGCCACGATGACCTGCTCGGCGTCGGACGCCGAGACCAGCGCGGCGGACGCCTGGCGCAGGGCCCGCTCGCGGGCCAGGGCCAGGCGGTGGCTGCTCATGATGTCGGCCATCCGCACCAGCACGAGCAGGAAGGTCACCGCGCTGAGCGCGGCCACGATCGTGCGCGACGGCTCGCTGTACATCTTCGCCAGCAGGATCGCCGGCGCGATCATCGAGGCGCACCCGAGCAGCACCAGCCGGGCCCGGCTGGTCTCGATCGGCGGGGCGGGCATCGGCCGGCTGAGCTCGTTCATCGACGGGTGCAGGGCGGCCAGGCCGGCCGCGGCGTAGAGCGCGAGACGCCCCAGACCGGCCAGCGCGAGGGTGCCGCCGTTGAGCAGCATGAGCTCGTAGCCGACGTCGCCGATCAGCATGGCGACCAGGCCGGCGCCGAGCAGCCCGGCCGAGGCGGGCTTGCGCCCGGCCGCGGTCAGCAGCCGGGTGAGCACGCCCAGGCAGAGCAGGTCGCCGACCGGGAAGGCGATCGCGGCCAGCATGCTGCCGTGCAGGGTGCCGCCGTCCTGCAGGCGCGGCCCGAGCACGAAGGTCCAGGCGAGCAGGGTGACGCCGGAGGTCACCGTGAGGGCGTCGAGCAGGGCGGCCCGGTCGCGGGCCCCTCCCGTACGCCGCCGGATGAAGATCAGCAGGACCGCGGCCAGCAGCCCGTACGCCGCGATGATCAGGACCGTCCCGAACACTCCCAGCTCGGGCACCGGGCCGGTCGCCCAGTCGGGTGCGCCGAACGCGGCGGTGCCGAGCGCCGACAGCACGACCGCCACCATCAGCAGGTGCCAGCCGATCCGGTCGTGGGGCCGGTTGCGGCGGAGGCCGGCCGCGATCGCCGCCGCGGCCGAGACCCCGGCGGCTATCCGCACCGGGACGTGCGCCGCGGGCATCAGGAGGAACAGCAGTCCGAGCAGGCACATCCAGCCGCCGAAGGCGATCGGGGCCTTACGCGTCGGCATGACGCTCCCATCGGCCCGCGGGCGGCGCAACTGAGTGAAACGGGCACAATCGGGAGGTGCTTCTGGAGTTCGTCCGTACCCACACCGTGCCCGAGCCGGTCCCGTTCGTCCCCGAGATCACCCTGTGGCAGGCCGACGAGCCGATCGCCCTGTGGGAACAGACCGAGGCGGCGGGGGTCGAGCAGCCGCCGCCGTTCTGGGCGTTCGCCTGGGCCGGCGGGCAGGCGCTGGCCCGTTACGTCCTCGACCATCCCGACCTGGTGTCCGGGCGCAGCGTGCTCGACCTGGCGACCGGCTCGGGCCTGGTCGCGGTGGCGGCCGCCCTCCGGGGGGCCGCACCGGTGACGGCGAACGACATCGACCCGCTGTCGCTGGCCGCGGCGGCGATGAACGCCGAGCTCAATGCCGTACGCGTGGAGACCGTCGAGGCCGATCTGCTCGACGCCGCGCCGGACGCCTTCCGGGTGATCCTGGCCGGCGACGTCTTCTACAGCCGTGAGATGGCCGGCCGGGTGCTGCCGTTCCTGCGCCGGGCGACCGACGCCGGCTGCCTGGTGCTGGTCGGTGACCCGGGCCGGGCCTATCTGCCGTCCGAGGGGCTGGTCGAGCGGGCGACGTACGACATCCCGGTGGTCGAATCGCTGGAGAGCGTGCCGATCCGCCGCACCACGGTCTGGCAGGTTCTCGGCTGATCCCGGATGATCACCGGGTGGAACTGTTGCGTCTGGCCTTCGCGAACGACGAACCGGCGGCCCCGGTGCGCCGGAAGGCCCAGGCGGTTCTCGCCGGCTCGGCCATTCTTGCCGGCTCCGCGGCCGACGTCGTCGACGACGTGCTCGTGGTGATCTCGGAGCTGGTCGAGAACGTCACCCGGCACACCCGTGGCGGCGGCGAGCTGCGGCTGGCCCGCGAGGACGAGGTGATCGTGGTCGAGGTGCGCGACGGCGACGCCACCGAGCCGCGGCTGCTGCCGCCGGACGACCGCCGGATCGGCGGGCGGGGGCTGCTCGTGGTGGCCGGGATGGCCCGGCGCTGGGGCGTACGCCGGGAGGAGACCGGCAAGACGGTCTGGGCCGAGATCGGCTGTTGATTAGTTAGCCGAATGCGGCGCCACCGTTACCGATGGCACCGCATTTCGTGACGCTGCGGTGAACCTATCGGCGGGCGTGGTACGCCTCGACGATGTGGCTCGGGATGCGACCGCGCTCGGACACCGGGTGACCGTTCTTGTTGGCCCACTCGCGAATAGCCTGATTTTCATCGCGGCTGGCGCGGCCGCCGGCGCTCGCACCGTTACGCCGGACCGGCGATGGCACGCTGGTGCGGCCGACCCGGGTGGCCGAGTTGAGGAATGGGTCGAGCGCCTTACGCAGCTTGCCGGCATTTTTCTCGGAGAGGTCGATCGTGTAGTTCACACCGTCGAGTCCGAACTCGACGGTGCGGTCGGCCTCCCCGCCGTCGAGGTCGTCGGTCAGAAGGGTAATTACCTGCTTGGCCATGGTGTGCCTGCTCCTACAGCGATGTCATTTTACTGACGACTATGCGTCCGCGGCGGGGCCGCGAATCTCGATACCGCATTCATTCTGTCGCCGACAAGTTCCCAGTGCAAATTGCGCTTCCGCATGTCGCAATTGAGCTTTCCTTCCGGGTGGCTCTTGCGGGTGGCGCACGCGGACCGAGTTCACACACTTTTCAAGACCGTCAATGTCCTGTAACGTGTCGTGGGAGGGGGCCCACCGCACACCCCCCACTCCCCTGGGGTACCGAATACGAAGTGCCCACCCCGCCATGGCGGCGGCCGCTCACCGGGCCCGC